>JAISBQ010000115.1 GCA_031266115.1 Bifidobacteriaceae bacterium | reverse complement strand
CCCCGACGCTGGAACACCTTGGTGACGCCCTCAACCTGGAGGACCGCTTCGCGCTCCCCCGAGACCCCGCGGCCACCGGTGGCAGCCAGCAGTTCGTCCGAGCCTTCGCCGCGTTCCTTGGCGATCTGGATGCGCCGGTACGCCAACGATGGCGCCGAGGCCACCAGCCGCTTGGTGTAGGGATGCTGCGGATCGGCCAGAATCTGCCGGCTCGGTCCGGACTCCACCACCTTGCCCTGATACATGACCACAAGGTGCTCGGCGCGTTCGGCCGCCAGACCCAGATCGTGGGTGATGAGCAGCACCGCAGTGCCCAGTTCCCGGGTCAAGACGCCCAAGTGGTCGAGGATCTGGCGCTGCACGGTGACATCCAGCGCCGAGGTCGGCTCATCGGCGATGAGCAGGCGTGGCCGGGCGGCCAGGCCGATGGCAATCAGTGCACGTTGGCACATGCCGCCGGAGAATTCGTGCGGGAACTGCCGAGCCCGGCGTTCGGCATCGGGCAGCCCGGCCTCGGCCAGCAGCCCCGCCACCCGGTCCCGCGCGCCGGTCCCCAACACGAAGCGCTCGGCGACGGCCTCGGCATCGTCCAAGCCAATGCTCTTGAGCAGGACCGCCACCTCGACACGGGTGGTGAATCCGACCACCAGCTTGCTCGCGAGCGCATCGGCATCGACACCCCGTTCGGCCAGGTGCTTCAAGAGCCCCTGGCGGTCCTTGGATCCCAGGTAGAGGCGGGCTTCGGGGGTGTCTTTGATGGTATCCGCACCCAGTTCGGCCACCAACGCGCGGTAGGAGGACCGCGAGACGTCGATCCCGTTGGCGCGCAACGATTCGCGGACCTGCGTGCCGATCCGGTAGACCGGATTGAGGTTGCTCATCGGATCCTGGGGGACCAGACCAATCTGGCTGCCCCGCAACGCCACGAACCGGCGCTTGGACGCCGTGGTCAGCTCCTCGCCATCGAACTCGATGGACCCGCCGGTCACCTTGCCGCCACCCGGAAGCAGATTGATGATCGCGTGGGCCGTGGTCGACTTTCCGCTGCCGGATTCCCCGACGATGGCGACCGACTGGCCCGGATAGATGATGAGGTTGGCGCCGCGCACGGCATGCACTGTGGAGGTCCGGGAGGTGAATGTGACCTCAAGGTTCCGGATTGTCAGGAGAGGGGCCTCGCCGCCGCGGGGCTCAGGACTGCGCATCGCGCTCACATCGCTGGCCATCATCCACGCGCCTTCGGGTCGAGGGCATCGCGGACCGCGTCACCCATCATGATGAACGCCAAGACCGTGATGGCCAGGGCGCCCGCCGGATAGAACAGCACTTCAGGTGACTGGCGGAGCCAATCCTTAGCGTCGCCAATCTGCATCCCCCACGAGTGCATCGCGCGCGGCAGGCCCACGCCGAGGAATGAGAGGGTGGCCTCGGCCACGATGTACGTGCCGAGGGACACGGTCGCCGTGACGATCATCGAGGCCGCCGAGTTGGGCAACACGTGCCGCAGCAGGATGCGACCCCGCGAAACCCCCAGCGCGGTCGAGGCCTTGACGAAGTCGGCGTTCCTGACCGCGAGAACGGCGCCACGGGTGATGCGGCACATCTGGGGCCATCCGAACGCGCCCATCACCAGGACCACACCGATCAGACCGACCCCCCCCCGCGCCCGAAAGGCGGAGAGCAGGACGATGGCGGCAAGCACCAAGGGGACCGCGTAGAAGATCTCCGAGGTGCGGGAAATCACCGCGTCCAGCCAGCGGCCGTAGTAGCCGGCCAGGGCGCCGAGCGCGCCGCCCACCACGAGGGTCAATATCACGGTCAGGACCCCCACCAACACCGAGGGCCGCGCCCCGTAGATGACCTGGGCGAACACGTCGCAGCCCTGTTTGTCGTACCCGAAGATGTGGCCGGGAGACGGCGGGGCGAGAGAGTTCGCCAGCCGGCAGTTCTCGCCATCGGCCACCAGGGGGTTGATGGAGGAGAACCACTGCGGGAAGAGCACCACCACCAAGATGAGCACCACCAACAAGGCAGAGATGATGAACATCGGTTGACGGCGCAGCTTGTGCCAGGCCTCCGCCCACAAGGACGTGGGAGGGGCGGCTTCGTTGAGGCTGTCCACCGCGTTGAGCGGCGTTTCCTCCACGGGGGCAACAAAGTGGGGCTGGCGCCCTGTGGCGGTCTCAGACATAGCGAATCCTCGGATCGATCAGGGCATAGAGGACATCCACGAGGATGTTGGTGACGATGAAGACGATGACCAGGAGCGTCACCATAGACACGACCGTGGGCCCCTCACCCTTGAGGATGGCCATGTACAGCGTGTTGCCGACGCCGGGGACGGAGAAGATGCCCTCGGTGACGATCGCGCCACCCATGAGGACGCCGAGGTCCGCGCCCACAAACGTCACCACCGGGATGAGGGAGTTGCGCAGGATGTGGACGCCCACCACCCGCGAACGGGTCAAGCCCTTGGCGGTCGCGGTGCGCACGTAATCGGCGCTCGCGTTCTCGGACACCGAGGTTCTTGTCAGCCTTAGGACGTAGGCCAATGAGACCCCGGCCAGCACCATGGCGGGCATCAAGAGTGCCATGAACGACTGGTTGGCACCGACGGTGGTGGGCAGCCAGCCGAGTTGAACCCCGACAACGAACTGGGCGACGAAGCCGATGACAAAGGTCGGCAGGGCGATGACGAGGAGGGAGAGCACCAGGACCGTGCCGTCGAAGATGCCGCCGCGCCGCAGGCCCGCCACCAAGCCGGCCGCGACACCGAAGATAGTCTCGAACGCCATCGCCATCAGCGCGAGTTTGATGGTGACGGGGTACGCGGTGGCGATGACCTCCGTGATCGCCCGGCCCGAGTAGGCGACGCCCATGTCGCCGGTCAGCAGGCCCTTGAGGTACAGGAGGTACTGGGTCAGGAAGGGCTGATCCAGGTGGTAACGCGCCCGCAACGCCGTCTCCACAGCGGGGGCACAACCACGCTCCCCGCACATCGCGGCTATGGGGTCGCCGGGCAGAAGAAAAACCATGAGGTAGAGCAGAAAGGTGGCTCCAAGGAACACAGGGATTGCCTGGAGAACCCGTCGACCCAAGTACCAGCCCATGCGTGGAACCTTCCCGGTCGATGAGGGGTGTCACCGTCCCCACCACGTTGGAGGGGCGGCATCGACACCGTCTGAATACAACAGTGCGGTGCGGGGGCGTGCCCCGCACCGCACTGCATTGTAGTGCGCTAAGGCGCTATGGCCTACTTCGATGCCTGGTAGTACAGCGGGACGCTGTTCCACCCGAAGGGAACCGGGCCCACGGCCTCGGATGTGGCGCCCAGCGAGTTCTGGTACCACAACGGGATTGCGGGCAGGTCGCTCAGCAGGACGGACTGGGCCTCCTGCCAGGCGGCAACGGCATCATCGATGTTCGATGCGTTCAGCCCCTGGGAGAGCAGCGAATCGACTTCCTCGGAGGAGTAGTCGCCATCGTTGGAGCCGGCGCCCGTGCCGTACAGCGGGCCCAGGAAGTTGAACAGCGACGGGTAATCGGCCTGCCACCCGGTGCGGAACCCGGTCTCGATGGTGCGGTCCGTGATCTTGGTGCGCAGCTCGGCGAAGCTCGGGTACGGATCGCCTTCAGCGTCGATGCCCAGCGTGTTCTTGATCGAGTTGACAACCGCGTCCACCCAGGACTGGTGCGGGCCGTCGGCGTTATAGGCGATCTTGAAGGTGCCGTCCCATGGGGAGATGGCGTCGGCCTCGGCCCACAGTTCCTTCGCCTTGGCCTCATCGAACTCGAGCACATCGGCGCCCTCGATCGAATCGGACCAGCCGGCGATCACGGGAGAGGTGTAATCGTTGGCCGGGGTGCGGGTGCCGTCGAAGATGGTCGCGGTGATCTCCTCGCGGTTGATCGCGTGGGACAGCGCGGCGCGGCGCAGCAGACCCTCTTCGCCGCCGAAGTGCGGCAGACGATCAGGAACCGTGAAGGACTGGAAGATCGCGGCGGGCTCGTTGACAGCGCGGTCGCCGAGGTCAGTCTCGAAGGTCTGCAGGTACTGGTCGGGGACCAGGTCTGTGATGTCGAGCTGGCCGGACTGGAGGTCGGCCCACGCGGCGTCGGGGCTGGTGTAGGACTTGAAGAAGATGCCATCGTTCTGGGCAACCCGTCCACCCTGATAGTCGGGGTTGGGGATCAGGTCGATGGAGACCTCGTGCTGCCAGGCGTCGGGGCCGTTGAACTTGTAGGGGCCGTTGCCGATCGGGTTCTGCCCGAAGGCTTCCATGTCCGCGAACGCGGCCTCAGGCAGCGGGTAGAAGGCGCTGTAGCCTACGCGCAGCGGGAAATCGGACTCCGGCTGGACCAGCTTGACGGTGAAGTGGGTATCGTCCACCACGGTCAGGCCGCTCAGCTTGGCGTCCGGAGCGGCGAGAGGAATCGGGATCGGGTTGCCGTCCTCGTCAACCTCGTCGCCGTCCTCGGTGGCCTGAAGCTCCTCGTAGCCCTCAATGGACTCGAAGAAGTAGGAGTTCAGTTGTGCGTTGTTGGCGTTGGCGCCATAGCTCCACGCATCGGTGAACGCTTGGGCTGTCACCGGCGATCCGTCGGTGAAGGTCCACCCGTCATTGAGGGTCACCGTGTAGGTCTGTGAATCCTCAGTCTCGATCGATTCGGCGACCTCGTTGATCGCGTTGCCCCCGGCGTCGTAGTAGACGAGGCCGGCGAAGAGCAGGTCAACCAAACGTCCGCCCTGAACCTCGTTGGTACTCGTGGGAACCAAGGGATTCTGCGGCTCGGTGATATTGGCCAGGATGATGTTGTCACCGGCCGGTTCGGCGGCATCGTCGGCAGCGTCGGCAGCGTCGTCTGACGCGGCAGCGGTGTCCGAAGCCGAGGTGTCAGGCGCTTCGTCGGCATCGTTGCCGGACTGGCATCCCGCCAGCACGAACGCTCCCGCCACGGCCAGCGCCACGACGGCGCGTAGGCGTTTTGCAGTCATAAGTCCTCCCAAATGGGTATGTGAAATGGATGGCCCTGGCGTGGGCGACCGGACCAAGGCGCAACCCACCGCCCCACCAAATGGCTAGTGGCGGCGGCCGACCTGGCGGCAATCTACCAGCGCTCGGGCACAATGGCACATCCAGATCTGCCGGTACCTGCCGCTGAGGTGCTGGATCTGGTGCATGTGGGGATGCCCTGCCCCCACTCACCGGTGGGTTTGCCCGATGGCGGACACCACCACTAGGTGAGGGATTTCGTTGCCATTCCGTTATATTCGCGCGGGATTGTCACCGGTTCTGGGGGTGTGGGCGTGGTTTGCCCGCGCGTGGGGGCTCGCACCCCGGGACCGGCGCCTCGCCCTCGGCAGGAACCGGTAGGCCCGCACGGGGAGGGCCAGCACAGTGCTCAGGGCGGCTGACGGCACCAGGACGCGGTGGGTGCGCGCGGGAGGCGCCGCGACCGTGGGCGGTGGGCGGATCGCGGGGGCGGGTAGGTCGCGGGGCCGGCCGCTACGTCATCGTCGGGTGATCATGCGGCGCGATAGGTGAGGAGCTTGGTCGCGGGCTTGATCCCCGTGGTCCCCACGAACGTGACCTTAACTCTTGTGCCCGTCTTGACCTTGGGCACGCGGACCTTCGCCTTGCCCTGGGCGAGCTTCGCCGTGACAACCTTCTTGCCGACCTTAACCTCTATGAGTTTGCTCCCGGTGGGAGCCTTCGCGCCCTTGGCCCGGACCGTCACGGTCAGCAACCGGCCGGACAGCTTGGCCGTGATCGAGGACTTCACCTTGATGGGCTTGACGATGCCGACGTTCGCGGGCGGAGCTTGGTCGCCGCTGGGTGGGAGCGCGTCGGCGGGTGGCGCTGGCGGTGCGGGGGTGGTCGGGGCGGTCAGGGTGGCTGATCCTGAGGCGACACCTTGCGCGTCACCGTACGGGACATGACCAAGGTTGCTGGTGGACAAATCGTCCTGAGCCACCGACACAGGGGTGCCGCCGATAGCCACGATGATGACGTGGACGATCTCTTGATCAGGAACCACGACAGGCTCGTCCGTCTGTCCGGTGGCACCATTCGGGCACGTGACCCGCAGGATCCACTCGGTTGGCACGAGACCAAGGTGGAACGAGCCGTCAGCCTCAGATGCAATGGCAATCTCGGGATCCAGTACGGGAGTCAACGGCTTCCGGCTCACGAAGCAGCCAGCGACCCCGGCCCCGGCCCCGTCCACAACAACACCCTCTACCAGCCCCAAACCCGCCGGAGGACCCTGGCTATCGCTGGGACCGCCGATATCGTCGGGGGTGATCGATGTGGCGACAGGCGAGGCAGTCGCGCCCACCGGCTCCGGATCAACGCCACTCCCCAGGGCGGCCGTCGACGCCAGGACCGCGCCCGGCCCAACAAGCACGGCGACGGCCACGGCCACCAGCCGTCCACGACGCGAGCCGCGCCTCATGATGACACCCCAGGGACGTCGAGCGATCTTGTGGTCATTTGGTGCCCCCCCAAATCTCCAGAATCGGCAGGGTCCATCGCGAACCCGTGCCGCGCATCATACGCGTGCTTGGCGGTGTTGTTGAGGGGGAGGCGTCCCCACCGAACCATCGACCCGCGGCGGGGCACCCCTGGCTGATTGTGAGAGGAGACAAGGGGTGGGCATCACCACCGCTGCCCTGTCCCACTCCAACAACGCTGGGGGTTGGTTTCGGGACTGTCAGTGCCGTAACCCACCCCCAGCGTCGCCCGGCGGTGCCGCTACTGGCCCAAGGTGGCCGCGTAGTCGATCACGATTTCGCCTACATAGAACGAGCCCATGCCGTTGAAGGCGTAGAACTCGGCATCTCCGGGCGAGTCAACGCCCGGCGCGTACACCGTAGACCACCCCTCACCGCCGTACTCGACAGTGAACACTCCGCTGGGGCCGGGCGATGTCGGCGTCCCCGCGAAAAAGTAGCCGTCGCTGTCGGTCGTCTCGACATACTCGGCATACGCATTCCACGCGCCCGGCTCTGAGTCTGGCTCGTGGCTCCAGATCGTCACCGTCACACCCACCGCAGGCTCACCGTCCGGAGTGACAACGGTGCCCTCAAGGCCAGAAAAGACAGGCATGAGGCGGTGGATGGGGGCGCCCGCTTGCGCGGCGGTTGCGCCCAGGGACATGGTGGCAGCGAGGATCATCGCTGCGCACAGTGCGATTTTTTGTTTCATTTGATACCTCTCATTCTCGATAGATGAATAGCTGATGAACTTCTGCGTGAACACATTGCAGCAACTGCCACCTGCGAAGAGGTCGACACCGGCTGGAAGCGTCGTCACGCGTGAGCACCGAGGCCTGCCTGGTACCAACAGCGCCAGACAGACCTCCAGGCAGATTGCCGATCGTCGCTACTGGCCCAGCGACGTGGGATAGCCGATCACGAAGTCGCCGAAGTCAGGATGGCACCCGCCGCCGTAGAATTCTGCATCCTCGGGCGAGTCAACACCCGGCGCGTACATGGTTGACCACCCTTCGCCGCCGAATTCAACGGTGAATACCCCCTGCGGGCCGGGTCCATGAGATTCTCCCGCGAAGAAATAGCCCGTCTCGTCGGTCATCTCGATGTACTCGGGATAGGCGTTCCAGGAGTCCGGCTCCGAATCCGCCTCATGGCCCCAAACGGTCACAGTGACGTCCACAGCCGGTTCACCGTCCGGCGTGAAGACATAGCCCTCAAAGCCACACAAGGCTGGCGTGTAGCGATAGATGGGTGCGCCCGCTTGCGCGGCGGTTGCGCCGAGGGACATGGTGGCAGCGAGGATGACCGCTGCGCACAGTGCGACTTTCCGTTTCATTTGATACCTTTCGTTTTCGATAGATGAATGATTGATCGATTCGAGGGTGCACGCGGTGGAGCATGCTCCACCTGCGCACAAGCCCTGGCATGCTGGGGCGTTTCCACCCCCGGGTCACGTGGCACAAGGTCGAATGGAGAGACCCGCAGCCCCGTGGCCGACTCATGAGACAGAACATCGTGCTCGCCGACCCGGTCGACATAGTTACACGGGCTTCAGCGGGTGCCCGCGCAGAGGCTCGGCAGGCCGGCTCCGGCGGACCGCACGCCTACCGCGCAGCGAGCGAGAGTAGCGTGCGGCCGGATGCTGCTGACGCGCTATTGGCTCGCCGGAGCGTAGTCAATCACGATTTCTCCCAGGTCAATCGGGCAGTCACCATCGACCACATAGAACTCAGCGTCCTCGGGCGAATCAACTCCCGGCGCATACACGGTGGACCAACCTTCGCCACCGAACTCCAGGGTGAATGTTCCCCTGGGGCCAGGGGCGCTGGAGTATCCGGCGAAGAACCCCCCAACCCAGTCTTCCTGGATGAGATCCGCAGGGCTGGCGATCCACGCACCCGGTTCCGAATCCGGCTCGTGCTCCCAGACGGTCACGGTGACACCCGCGGCCGGTTCGCCGTCCGGAGTGACAAGGGTTCCCTCGAAGCCACACATGACCGGCCTGCTGCGAAGGATCGGTGCTCCCGCTTGTGCGGCGGTTGCGCCCAGGGACATGGTGGCAGCGAGGGTTACTGCCGCGAAAATGGCAAACTTCCGTTTCATTGAGGACCCCTTGGTCTCGGTAGAACGATGATTGATAGGCGCCATTGCGTGTTGCAAGCCGACCATGATAAGGCGAAGGGGATGCTGTGGTCTGAGGGTGCATCCCCAACGCCGAGGACAACATTAGGCCCGGCCATTCGTGACAACCGGGGCTTTGGTCCCACCTGGGTTAGCGACCGAGGAAAAGCCCTGGTAAGAGGGCATAAAACTCGTCCACGACCAGTCAGACTGGCCGGCACGGTGCCCGCAGGCGGCGTGCCAGCCGCGCGCGAACACCGGCCTTACCGCCAGCCAGACCCACCGAGAGCCGTCACACCACCACACCCTGACGGGCACGCGCGACCACCGGATCCCGTGAGTCACCCCAGCTCCATCGTCCCTCCGCACACATCACCCTCCTCGTCGACGGCGACGGTCCTTGCGCGACCGTCGGCCGCGGCGATCCCGGCGTTCATCTCTTCGATGGTGACCACCGGTCCGGTCCACTGCCCGAAGAAGCCCTTGAGGCTCCCAACGGGCACGGTCGCCGGCTTCACCTCGAAGCGGCCGTCCTCAAATTCGATGAACTGAACCTTGCTGCCCGGCTCCAACCCGAGGGCTTGGCGCACCGAGGCGGGCACGGTGACTTGCCCCTTGGCCGTCATCGTCGCTATGGGCGTCGTGACTCCTCAACGCGCAGAGGACTTGTCGCATGGTAACCGTCCATACCCCGGTCAACCACTGGGATACTGGGCGTTCGTGAGGCGTGGGCCCGCCCAGCGCACGCTCACCCGCCCTGGCCCGTCCGCCCACCACACGAGGAGCCCACCATGATCACACCGCCTATCGACGCCACCCGCACCGCCGCCTGGGCCGCCCTGGCTGCCCATCGCGAAGCGCTCCAGACCGAACGGTTCCACCTGGCCACGGCCTTCGCCGAGGATCCCACACGCGCCACCGCGCTCACGCTCACGGCCGGCGACCTGCGCGTGGACCTGTCCAAGAACCTCCTCGCCCCCGCCACCCTCCCCCTCCTGGTGCAACTGGGGCACGAGGTGGGCCTCCCGGAGCGAACCGAGGCGATGTTCACCGGCCGGCACATCAACACCACCGAGGACCGTGCCGTATTACATACCGCGTTGCGGGCCGCCGATGACGCTCCCCCCCTCACCGTGGACGGCCAAGACATCCGCGCCGACGTCCGCGCCGAACTCGCCAAGATCGCCACCTTCGCCCGCTCGGTGCGCGCCGGCGAATGGCGCGGAGTCACCGGCAAACCGGTCCGGACCGTAGTCAACATCGGGATAGGCGGCTCCGACCTCGGCCCAGCCATGGTCTACCAGGCCCTCACCCCCTACCACGGCCCCATCGCCGCGCACTTCGTCTCCAACGTCGACCCAAGCGACATCGCCGACACCCTCGCGCCACTCGACCCCGAGACCACACTGTTCGTCATCGCCTCCAAGACGTTCGGCACCCTGGAAACCCTCACCAACGCCCGGCTCGCACGGGCCTGGCTGCTGGACACGCTGGGGGCGAGGGGCGCCATCGTCGGCGATTCCGGTCCCGCCGACGCGATTGCCCATCACTTTGTTGCCGTCTCCACCGCCGCCACACGGGTGGCCGAATTCGGAATCGACCCGGCCCGCATGTTCGGATTCTGGGATTGGGTAGGCGGAAGATATTCGGTGGGGTCCGCCATCGGACTCTCTCTTGCCATCGCGCTCGGCCCGGACGTATTCCGGGAATTCTTGGACGGGCTGGAAACAATCGACACGCATTTCCGTACCACGCCACTGGATCGCAATGTCCCGGCGCTCATGGGGCTGATCAACGTGTGGTACATCAACCATTGGGACGCGCGCTCGCACGCGGTACTCCCCTACTGCCAACACCTGGCCCGTTTCCCCGCCTACCTCCAGCAACTCACCATGGAATCCAACGGGAAATCGGTCCGCTGGGACGGCACACCCGTGACCAGCGCCACCGGCGAGGTGTACTGGGGTGAGGTCGGAACCAACGGACAGCACGCCTTCTATCAGCTTCTCCACCAAGGAACCCAGCTGATCCCCGCGGACTTCATCGCCTTCGCGCGGCCGGCCTCACCCCTCGCCGATGGCGGCCAGGACGTTCACGATCTCCTCCTC
>JAISBQ010000333.1 GCA_031266115.1 Bifidobacteriaceae bacterium | reverse complement strand
CGGGACGCCCCGCTCCTTGCGTCCCTTCCCCAGCAGGCGCACGATGCCGGGTCCGGCCCCCCGTGCATCAATGTCGCCGGTGTTCAGGGCGAGTGCCTCAGACACGCGCGCACCTGTCGCGTACAAGAACTCGGCAAGCGCGCGATCGCGAAGGGCGAGGTATGCAGGACCCACCTCGGTTGCGTCGAGTAGCCGACCGACATCGTCGATGCTCAAGACGTCAGGCATGTGATCTGGGATGGCCGGTGGGCTCACGGAGGCGGCGGGATCGGCAGGTGTCCATCCCTCAGCCGCCACAAACCGGTGAAAGCCACGGATGGCTGCCACCGCCCGCTTTGCCGACGAGGCCGACAGTGGCCCTCCACCGTCCTCACCCACGCGCGCCGCCGCGATGTAACCCTCGATGACCGGCCCCGTGACGCACGACAGCCCAAGGTCCTGCCCACCGAGATAGGTCGCATACCGATCGAGATCGTGGCGATAGGCGGCGAGCGTGGCCGGTGACGCTCCCCGCTCCACCGCCAGGTGCGCCAAGTACGCCCGTTGCGCCGCTACGACCCGCATCGGACCATTCTCGCGGCTGCGCGACTCATGCGCAGCCCAGGCCCAAAGAGTCTCCGCCGGGCGCGGTGGCCTAGGCTAGGCGGTCGGGACGCCCACGTGCCGCTCCCACTTCCGAGGACATCGACCGCAAGAAGGGCCATGCTGTGACCGACTCCCGCCCATTGACCGATCTCGACCGCCGTGCCATCGCGGCCGCCAAGGCGCTCGCCGCCGATGCCGTAGACAAGGCTGGCAACGGACACCCGGGCACCGCGATTTCTCTCGCGCCGGCCGCGTACACGCTGTACCAATACCTCGTGCGGCACGATCCGGCCGATCCTGCCTGGCCCGGAAGAGACCGCGTGGTGCTGTCCGCCGGTCACGCGTCCCTGACGCTCTATGTCCAGCTCTACCTCGCCGGGTACGGGATTGAGATCGACGACGTCGCGAATCTGCGCCAGTGGGGCTCACTGCTGCCGGGCCATCCCGAATACCGCCACACTCCCGGCGTCGAGATGACCACCGGGCCGCTGGGTCAAGGGTTGGCCTCGGCCGTCGGGATGGCGATGGCGGCGCGGCGCGAGCGCGGCCTGTTCGATCCGGACGCCGCCCCCGGCACCAGCCCCTTCGACCACACCATCTGGGTGATTGCCGGCGATGGCGATCTTCAGGAGGGCGTCACGGCCGAGGCATCCTCGTTGGCCGGGACCCAGGAGCTCGGCAACCTCGTGGTGCTGTATGACGCGAACAAGATCTCGATCGAAGGCGACGTGGATATCGCGTTCACCGAGGATGTGTGCGCCCGGTACGAGGCGTACGGATGGCATACACAGTGTGTCGACTGGCGCCGCGACGGCCACTACGAGGAGGACATCGCAGCACTGTATGACGCGTTGCGCACGGCGGCCGCCACCACGTCGCGGCCGTCGATCGTGGCACTGCGGACCATCATCGCGTGGCCTGCGCCCACCAAGCAGAACACCGCTGGGTCGCACGGTGCCAAGCTCGGCGCTGAGGAGACGGCCGGGCTCAAGCGCGCACTGGGACTCGACCCCGACCGGGCGTTCGTCGTCCCGCCCGAGGTGCTCGACCATGCTCGGGGTGTGCGGGCTCGCGGTGGCGCCGCCCACGCCGAGTGGGATGCCGCCATCGCCCGCTGGCGATCACGCGACCCGAAGCGCGCCGAACTGTGGGATCGCCTCCAGGCCGGCACACTGCCGGACGGCTGGACCGACGCGCTCCCCGATTTCCCGGCGGGCACAGCGGTCGCCTCGCGGGCGGCGTCGGGCAAGGTGCTCACCGCGCTGGCCGAGGCGCTTCCCGAGCTGTGGGGTGGCTCGGCCGACCTGGCCGGGTCCAACAACACCACAATGGTGGGCGAGCCCTCGTTCCTGCCCCATCCGACCGATGGTCCGGCCTGGCCCGGCGGTCCGTATGGCAGGACGCTGCACTTTGGCATCCGTGAGCATGCGATGGGTGCGATCCTCAACGGGATTCGTTTGCATGGACCCACACGCCCCTACGGTGGGACGTTCCTCGTGTTCAGCGACTACATGCGCCCGCCCGTCCGCCTCGCCGCGCTGATGGGGATCGGCCCCATCTTCGTGTGGACTCACGATTCGATCGGCGTGGGCGAGGATGGCCCGACGCACCAGCCCGTCGAGCATCTCGCCGCGCTGCGAGCTATCCCTGGTTTCGACGTGGTGCGTCCCGCCGACGCGAACGAAGTCGTCTGGGCGTGGAAGACCGTGGTGGAACGTCCGGACTCTCCGGTGGGGATCATCCTGTCTCGCCAAAACTTGCCGACCATGGCGCGCACGTCGGGTCCCGGACTGGACCCAGACGCCGCCGATGCCGTCGCACCGGTGTCTGGCGTCGCTCGCGGCGCGTACGTGCTGGCCGAGCCGCCCGCCGGGCTCGGCCTCGACGTGCTTCTCGTGGCCACGGGATCGGAAGTCCACCACGCGATGGGTGCGCGGACCATTCTGGCTGCCGAGGGCATCGGCGCCCGAGTGATCTCGGCACCGTGTCTGGAGTGGTTCGCCGAACAGGACGGGGCCTATCAGGCCTCGGTGTTACCTGCCGAAGTCCGAGCACGCGTGTCGGTCGAAGCGGGCATCACCCTGCCGTGGCGCGCGGTGGTGGGCGATGCGGGTCGCTCCATCGGCATCGACACCTTCGGACTGCCGGGCGACGGCGAGGCGGTCATGCGCCACTTCGGCTTCACCCCTAAGAACGTGGCCGCCAAAGCCCGCGAGTCCATCGCCGCAGCCAGCGCCTGACATCGGGATGGAGGGCGGGGTTCGGCAAACTCCCCGAGCGCCATCGTCGCCCCACCGTGCAGGAGCCCGTGCTCCTGGGTCTTGGCCGCCACCGGCGGCCGCGCCGAATAGCCCGCCTGTGCGCTAATCGGCGTCGAGCGACTCCACTGCCGCCAAGGCATTCTCCACATAGAGGGCGTGGGTGGCCTTTACCTTGTCGATGTCGGTACGCATCGACTCGGCGACCGTCACCTCCGCGGCATCTTCCGCCGTGTATACCACGTCCCAGAATCCAACGGTCTCTTTGCAGGTCGCATCCGCGACCGCTATTCGCCTCTCGTCGTCCTCCAGGCGCGGCCGGACATAGGTCAACACGCGCTGGTAGCCGTCCGACGATGTCACGAACTGCGCGTACGCCTCATGAGGGTCCGCATACTCGTACCCCTCTGCCGCCATACACTCACTCCACTCCGCGGCCACCCCCGCCACATTCGGATCCCGTCGCGACACCACCGCAAGCTCAGCCATCACCTCCTGCGAAACCACAAACTCTTCGTGCCGGGTCAACACCCCACCCCCAAAGATCACATCCTCAGCATGACCGATGCAACCCCCATACTCATCAGGGGGCAGGTCCTCCTCGTCCCCAAATAGCGCCTGCCTATATTCCTCCGTTTCGGGCTGATGTGTAGTCTTCACCTCCGTCACCCACTGCATATCGGGAACCTCTCGATACCCATACTTCTCAGCGAATTCCGGTCGAGAAACACCCCACCACACATGAGGACGGGCCTTCTCCGCCGCTTCAAAGTCACCCGAGACCGATGTGGTGACGCCGTACTTCTCGCAAAACCCCTGTTCACACAGGCAATCCTCGTAAACCGCGATGTACGTATCAGCCACCAGTTCATGCCCCTGAAAGTACCCTCCTGTGGCCTCAGCAATATCGGCCGCCGAACCCGTCGGCAACGAGGGTTCCAGCGGCCCCACCGGACGTCCGGTACAAGCCGCCGTGTTCAACGCGACGACAACCGCCAACACCGACGCCCACACTCGTATCCCCGGAGCACGACGCCGCGCGAAAAACAAGCCCTCTGGCGAAGGTCGCCTCCAACAGTCGTCCTCGACCACAATTTCTCCCTTTGCGAAACGGCAAATCGCTACTTCCATGACACCTACGCGTTCCGCTGGACCACTGAGACACCGAAAATCCAAAACCATGGCCCCTCAGCCGTAACAAACGCCAAGGGGCCATGGTCACCTGTGAGACGACCGATCCATCGATCGGGGCGCAGCACAAAACAGTCGACAGCGCCAAGACCCGGGCGGCGCACCGGTTCTACTCGACCCGCCTCTAGTCAAGCGAACGACGGAACCACTCAGCCGCCCGTCTGGCTGGAGCCATACGAGAACCACGTCGCGGTGACCCCTGTGGACGCCGCCGCGGTTCCATTATCAGTGGGAGTTCCGGCGGTCGGGCCATAGGTCGTTCCCCCAGTGCTGCTCGTGAAGTAGTAGACCAGCGGCGTGATCTTGGCGGTGCCGCTGCAGGTTATCCCATACAGCGTGTACTTCGCTGGCTGGCTGGTCCCCTTGGAACTGGTATAGCTGCAGTTCCCGGAATTGACACCGGCGTTGGCGGGAGCTCCCACCAACCCCGTGACTGCCAGCGCCATCGCGGCCACCAGGGCGG
>JAISBQ010000326.1 GCA_031266115.1 Bifidobacteriaceae bacterium | reverse complement strand
GCCAAACAAGTGCATGACATGGTGTATGACATCATGAACGATGCACAGCGCAAAAACTACGAGGAATTTCTGGAAATCGACTTCGCCATCGACATTCAGGGACTGGCCCGCTTTCGTGTCAACGCATACAACCAAAACCGTGGGCCTGCTGCTGCGTTTCGTACCGTTCCCAACAAAATTCTGACACTGGAGCAACTCAACACTCCTGCGATTTTTGCTGATCTGTCCCTCAAGCCGCGTGGGCTGGTTCTTGTGACTGGTCCCACCGGCGCCGGAAAATCCACGACCCTGGCCGCTATGGTCAACCATCTCAATGAAAACAAGTATGCTCACTTGCTCACCATTGAGGACCCCATCGAGTTTCTCCACACCTCCAACCGCTGTGTGGTGGCTCAACGCGAGATCGGCGTGGATACCCACTCATTCTCCGCCGCCCTCAAACACGCCCTGCGTCAGGACCCCGACATCATCCTCGTCGGGGAGATGCGCGACCAGGAGACCATGGAGATCGCCCTGCGGGCCGCCGAGACCGGACACCTGGTATTCGGCACGATCCACACCCAGGACACCGGGTCCTCGATCAGCCGCATCGTGGACGAATACCCGGCAGCCCAACAGGACCAGGCCCGGACCCAGCTCGCGGGATCCATCCAGGCCGTCGTCTCTCAAACGCTGTGCCCCACTGTGGATGGCAAAGGTCGCGTCGTGGCGACGGAAATCATGATCGCCACCCCGGCCGTACGCACGCTCATCCGGGACAACCGCCTTCACCAGATGTACTCGATCATCCACACCTCGAAGAGCGAGGGGATGCACACCCTGGACCAGTCCCTCGCGGAACTGGTTCGATCGCACGAGATCACCTACGAGGTGGGTCTTGAACGCGCTCGTCAGGTCGAGGAATTCACCAAGCTCTGCGGACGCTCGGTGCGCATGGACCAAGGAGTTGCCGCTCTCGACCATGCCCGTGTCATGGGCTGACGCCCGCCGCGCGGGCCCGCGGGCCCGTCGCGCAGACCCCGAATGAGAAGGAGACCTGTGACCGCCCCACCACGCACCTTCCAGTACACGGTGGTGGACCCCACCGGGACGCGACGCCTTCATCGCATCGACGCGCCAAGTGATCGCGCCGTCGCGTCCCACCTGCGTGAACGCGGCTTGCTTGCCGTGGACATCTCCGAAGTGAAGACCACCGGCCTGAATCGCGAGATCACCCTCACGCGTAGGGCCAAACCCAAGGACGTCGTGGTCATGACACGCCAACTCGCCACCATGGTGAATTCCGGTCTGTCACTGCTGCGGGCGCTGAGTGTCCTCACCGATCAGACGGAGAACCAGCACCTCGTCAAGGTGCTGGCGAGCATCGCCGGTGTCATCGAGAACGGTGGGACTCTCGCCGACGGGTTCGCGGCCCATCCCCAAGTGTTCACCCCCGTCATCGTCGCCATGATC
The DNA here is from genome assembly GCA_031266115.1 of Bifidobacteriaceae bacterium. Taxonomy (GTDB): domain Bacteria; phylum Actinomycetota; class Actinomycetes; order Actinomycetales; family WQXJ01; genus JAIRRT01. The sequence continues at coordinate 2,221 of JAISBQ010000326.1, read as the reverse complement.
CGCGCCGGAGAGACGGGCGGTTTCCTCGACCAGGTGCTCACCACGGTGGCCGACACCATGGAGGCCGAGATCACCCTGCGCCACACGGTCAAGAGCGCCATGACTTATCCGATCGTGGTGCTGGGGTTCGCCGTCCTCGCGGTGATTGCCATGCTGCTCTTCGTGGTGCCGATCTTCTCCGACATGTTCGACTCCCTCGGATCCGCCCTCCCCGTGCCCACCCGGATTCTTGTCGCGGTCGCCAGCGGGATGAAGATCGGAGCGCCGATACTCGTGGCCGGCGCCGTCGGCGGTGCGGTGTGGTGGCGGAGGAACAAGAGCCTGCCCGCCGTGCGCGCCGCTGTCGACCCCATCAAGATCGGGATGCCACTGTTCGGAGACCTCATGAAGAAGGTGGCGCTTGCCCGGTTCTGCCGCAACCTCGCGACCATGACACGCGTGGGTGTCCCCGTGGTGCAAGCCCTCGAGGTGGTGGGCGACACGAGCGGCAACATCATGATCGCCGACGCCGTCGCCAGGGTGCGCGAGGTGGTGACCAGGGGTGAGCCGATCGGCCGGGCGATGGCGAACGAGACGATCTTCCCGCCGATGATCCGTCAGATGATCGCTGTGGGCGAGGATGCCGGTTCACTCGACACCATGTTGACCAAAGTCGCCGCGTTCTACGACGACGAGGTCAAGGCGACCACCGCCTCGCTGACCTCGATCATCGAACCCGTGCTGATCGTCATCGTCGGAATCATTGTCGGCGGGATACTCATCTCCCTGTATCTGCCGATCTTCGAACTGTCGACCGCCTTGGAATAGCGGGTGGCGGCCTACGGCCGCGGTGCGCCGCCGGCCCAGGGGTCGGTCAGGTTGAGGAGGTTGGGCGCGGCATCGTCGGATGGAGCGGCGAGCGTGACTGAATCCCAGTTGGCCGCCCATACCTCAGGTTCACCCCCTGCGACCGCTCGGCCGCGGACCCAGGCGCGGGTGCTGCGCGGCGGCGCGGTGACCGCCGCGGCCACCTCCGACTCGCTGACCAGCACCTCCACCGCGCCAGCGGCCGCGAGACGTGCCGCCAAGGAGCGTTCGGGGCGAATGTCGGTCCACTGCAGATCGGCCGCGGCCAGGCGCGGGCTGGCCCAGCCGTCCGGTTCCCGCTCAGCCAGCGCGGCCAGGACCCGGTACTTTGCCGCCCACTCGACCTCCCGTGCGGCGCTCAGGGGGTCGCGGGCCATGCGGTCGAGAATCGAGGTCCACCGCGCCACGAGATCAGCAGCCTCGGCGGCCGATTGCGATGCGGTGGGCGGCCCGTTGGGCGCCACATCGTGGGGCGACGCGGGGTATGGAAGGGCCGATCGGGACGCCGCGGACTCGGCGACGGCCGTCGCCAGCGTCAGGTAGGCGTGCTGGATGTCCAGGGCCGTGGCGCGGCCCCCCGAGGCAAGCTCAAGAGGCTGACTCACGGACAAGTCGCGGCTGACCTGGTGGAACGAGGCCACCGGATCGGCAAGGCGAACGCGATCGAGGAAGGCGGGGTCCCCCGTGCCGGATTCGAGGGCCGTCAGCACGAGGCAGGTGGTCCCGACCCTCAGATAGGTGGCGACATCCATGGTGGTGGCGTCGCCAGCGATGACGTGGAGGCGCCTCCAGCGCCTGGGATCCGTGTGGGGTTCATCGCGCGTGTTGACGATGGGCCGGCGCAGGGTCGTTTCGAGGCCGATCTCGGCCTCAATGAAATCGGCCCGCTGGGAGATCTGGAATCCCGGTTGTTCGCTGTGTTGTCCGAGGCCCACGCGGCCCGACCCGGTGAAGACCTGGCGGGTGACGAGGAACGGCGTGATGAATGCCGCCAGTGTCTCGAATGGGACGGCTCGGTCCACGAGGTAGTTCTCGTGTGTGCCGTAGCTGGCGCCCTTGCCGTCAGTGTTGTTCTTGTACAGCCCGGCATTCGGGCCCCCCGCGGTGGTCGCCAGCACCCGGATGGCATCCACGAGGATGCGCTCCCCCGCCTTGTCCCATGTCGCCGCCTCGCGCGCGCCCGCCACCTCGGGTGCGGAGTACTCCGGGTGGGCGTGGTCCACGTAGAGCCGGGCGCCGTTCCCCAGCACGATGGCGGTGGGCTGGCGGCGCCCAGGGGTGCCGGTGGCGCGGCGTCCACGCGGGGCGGATGTGGCGAAGGGGGGCAGTGGGACGGCCGGCGGGGCGTCAGCCAGGAGACTCGGATGAGCGGACG
>JAISBQ010000308.1 GCA_031266115.1 Bifidobacteriaceae bacterium | reverse complement strand
CAGTGGAGCACAAACGTCGGTTTCACGGCGGCGAGGATGGCGGGAAGACGCCGCTGGAAGGACCGCCTCGCCTGGATGCGGAACACCGAATCGGCCACGCACGCCACCAGGACTACGGCCGCGATTCCCGCCGCGATTCCCGCCGCCGATGTCGGCCCACCGGGCACAGCGGCCACGACCAGCACGGTGAGGGCAAGCCAGTTGACCAGCGCGGACGTACCGGCACTGACCCAGGGCCTCTCGTAGGTGTGGATGCCGGGCAGTCCGGCCGCATAGGGCACCGCGAGTTCGCCCAGGCGTCGCGCCACGGGCTCTCCGGCCACGATAAGCAGGATCAGCACCAGGGGACCGATGAGAGTGAGACTCCCGGACGAGCGTGCGTGGAGCGCGACGGTGGCGGCGATGGCGACCATGCCCCGGCCCATCGTGAAGGTGTCGGCGAACCGGGCACGGCGCCACAGCCCCGGCAGATCGGCGCGAGCAAGCCAGATGGCGGCCACGATGGCGAGGGTCGCGCACACGGTGAGAGGCACTGGGCCGGCCCCGCCGAGGGCAGCGGCCAAGGCGACAAAGGCGATGAGGTTGACAGCGAGGGCCGGCAGCTCAAGGCGGGAGGGGAGCTCGCTGAGCGACAGCTCCGGCGAGCGCGGCAGCTCCGTCACGTAGGGATACTCCTTCTGGTGCAGGCGCACGGGCAGGCGCCCGCACCACCCTAGCGGGACCCGCGCTGCCGGCCGTCCGTCATCGTCGAATTGCGCTCTTGGGGCGCCCGGGGGCGATCTTGGCGCCCAAGGGTGCCGCTTCGCGATGGGAGAAGGTGGAGATGGCGGGTTATACTCCGCGTGTGCCCGCCCCGAAGGCTCAGATGACGCCCCCCCCCCACGGATTTAGCGCCGTATAGCGGGCAAGCCGGGACGCACACCTCAGGTCGCGGGACGCATGTCGCCCCGGTCCACGGGTTCGCGCTGGACGATGACGCATCGCAGGCCCCCACCACCGGCCGTCCTGGCCATCCCTGTCCTTCCACCCTTGCCGCCACAGACCTGACCCACCACCGCCGCGCAGGCACTTTGCCGCGCGGCGGACGTGCACCGGTGGCCATTTCACCCTCTTCAGCGCCGGCGCGCCGCGCCGGCGCCCACCCACGCGCCCGCATCGCCGCGGGCGCTCAACCAAGAGATAGGAAAGGACAACGAGGTGACAAAGGTTCGGACAAGCACACGCAGCGTGGCGCTGCTGGCAGGTGGAGCACTTTTGCTCACCGGGGCGCTGGTCGCCCCGCTGGGCGCGCTCCCGGTGGCGCAAGGCGCCGATCTCACCACCAGCTACCGCATGACCATCACCAACGAGCCCGCCAACACGTATGGCGGAGTCAACTACAACTACCTCACGTACCCCGGCTTCGACCTGTTCATGTACAACAACGGGTACAACGGCACGTTCGGCGACGAACACCTCAGCGGCATCACGCTCACCCTCCACGGGCAACGCATCGCCGGCAACGGCGACATCCACCTGTTGCCCGTGCCCGAGCAGTGGGACGCGGCGGCACCGGCATCGTCCGCGCCCGTCGCCGCGAACGCTCGCCAGTACGACTACACGACCAACACGATCACACTGCCCATGCGGTACCGATACGACTACGCGGGTGCCACCACCTACCGCGACATGCGTTACGACCTGATCTCGACACCCGAACCGGGTGGCGTGGTGGTGAAGGTCGTGTTGCAGGACGATCTGCCGAGTGAGCTGGCCGGATCTGCCGCCTTCAACCTGGAGTTCATCCCATCGCTGTACATGAACAAGAGCTACCAGGTGGACACGGATGGCAACGGATCGTACGACACGTTCTCCACCCTTCCCTTGGCTCCCGAGGATCCGATGGACGAACAGTGGCCGCGCCCCCAGCTCGCGGGGAATGCCTGGTATGTGGACCAATGGAACACCGAGAAGGGCGACGCCCAACCGAGCCCCTTGGCGCGGGGATACAGGTTCAACCTGGCTCCCGAGGACAACCAGACCCACATCTCCGTCCGATCGACCAACCTCCTGTCGATCTACGACGGGCGCAATCGTTCGCAAAACGGATGGTTCACGATGTCCTCGAAGATCGACACAGGCGCCAAGGCGGGCGCCACGGTGGCTGAGTGGCACATTCAGGCCCCAGTGGAGCGGGATTGGGTGCGCGAGCCGAGCATCGCACACTCCCAGGCGGGCTACGGCACCGGCCTGACGAAGGTGGCCGTGATGGAGATCGACAAGAACGACACCTCGGCCCCCAATACAGCCGCGCTGGGACGGCTGGAGGCCGACGGCTCGGTGACCCCGGTGTTCACCGATACCCTCGCCCCCGCTGTCCGGTGGACGCGCTACACCTACCGCAGCTTCGATTTCAGTTCCGTGACCACGCCCGGCATCTATGTGTTGGAGTACGACGGCGTGCGCACGGATGTCTTCCCGATCGACGACAACGTCTACGACAAGACGTGGCAGCCGGCGCTGTCCGGGTACCTTGCCACCGCGATGGACCACATCGAGTTGCGTGAGGGCTACAAGATCTGGCACGGCGCATCTCACATGGACGACGCCCGCATCGGAGAATCGTTCCAGAATTCCGTGGTGGATCCTGGGACTAACCGCATCCCGTGGTTCGACGGCCAGCAGGTTCCCATGACCTTGCCGGCCGTGGTTCAGGCGAAGGGCTACGCTCTGGGCGACCGGATTCCCGGTCTCGACCAGGGCGGCTGGTATGACGCAGGAGACTTCGACATCCAACTCGCCTCGAACCAGTCCGTGTTGCGCAACCTCATCAACAACGCTGAGACGTTCGACAACCTCGACGATTACGACACCCTCGCGGTGGAATGGAGCCAGGACAGCGGCGGCTCGGCCGAAATGCACCGACCCGATGGTGTACCCGACGTGGTCCAGCAGGTGAAGCACGGCGCGATGCAGATTCTCGCCAACTACGAGAACGTCGGGATAGTCCAGGGCACGATCGAGGTTCCGACTCTGCGCCAATACACGCACTTGGGCGACGGATCGACGGACACCGACGGCTACATCTACGACCCGGCTCTCGGTGAGAACGAGGTCGTGGAACGCGGCGGCAAGGTCTACTCGGGGGTCAACGACGACCGCATGTTGATGTTCGGCGCCGGTGCGGGCGCGGCAACATCCAACCTCGGAACCGTCAGTATCAACCTGGCGGGGGCAGCGGCCGTGGTGAAGCAGTACTACCCGGATTTCGCCGCGGACTGCCTTGCCGCGGCCAGGGAGATTTGGACCGCACACGGCGCGTGGGCAATGGGAACAGCGGCCCAGCGGTCCAACGCGTTCAACACGCTCGTCCAGTTGATGCTCGCCACGCAGGGCACGGCGGACTACGCCGCCTACAAGGCGGACATGGACTATCTCCTCGGCCTGAACGCGACGTCCAATCCCAACCCGTTCGCCACCTTCCTGCCGATCCAGTCCAACGTCGCGGCGACATTCATCGCCGATCTCATGGGCCCGGCCTACACGGCGAATCTGATCGAGGCGGCCGAAACACTGGCCGCCGGCAACACCTTCAACTATGTCGCGGGAACACCGTTTGGCTTCACCGAGTCCCTGACCTCAGGGTGGGGTCCCAGCTCCGGCAGGTACTCGACCGCGGCCACCGGCGCCTTCATCCTCAAGAACCTCGGATCCTTCACCGGGTCGGAGAAGATCGAAGAGGCGATCATCCGGTCCGTCAACTACATCATGGGCACACACCCGTACAACGACACGTCGTGGTTGACGGGTGTCGGCGCCAACTCGCACAAGATGCCTTACAACTCCAACCGAGCGGACAACGGCTACATCCCAGGATCGCTCGTGCCGGGATACGTCAGCTTCCGGCCGGACTTCCCCGAATCGCTGGACAACTTCCAGTTCCTATGGGCTGAGAACGAAGCGACCATCGGCGGTGTGTCCTCCTGGATCGCCCCCGCCAAGATGGCCGCCGAGATCGCCGCGGGCGCGGTGGCGAGCACGCCACCGGTCGCTGCGGCCGACTTCCATGGGTCGTTCATGATGGAAGCCCAGGAGACCCAGGCGGTGAATCCCTACACAGGTGCCGCCGAAACACCCTATGAGACGCTCACCACTCCAGGTTTCGACGTGTTCATGTACAA
>JAISBQ010000306.1 GCA_031266115.1 Bifidobacteriaceae bacterium | reverse complement strand
GACCCCGGAGGCGGTATTGCGTCGCGCGGTCGGCGGGGCGTGGGCAGAACACTTGGCGGCGTTGGCACGCGGCCATGACCCCCGCCCGGTCTGCCCGAGGCGGGAGGAGAAATCGATCGGAGCCGAGGTGACGTTTCCCGAGGACGTGCCGCGAGGGGAGCGACTCGACGCCGCGGTGCTCGCCCTGGCGGACAAGGCCGCCCATCGCATGCGGGTGGCCGGGTTTGCCAGCCACACGGTCGCGGTCAAGGTGCGCACGGCTGATTTCACGACGATCAGCCGGTCGCGAACGCTGGCGGGAGCGACGAATCTCACAAAGACCATCGCGGAGGCGGCGCGGGACCTTGTGGCGGCGGTCGATCTGCGAGGGATGCCGGTGCGTCTCGTGGGTGTCCGGCTGGAACAGTTGGTATCGCCTGAGCGTATGACCATCCAGCCCACCTTGGACGGCCACGACGTGGCCGATGCCGAACGCCAGGCTCAGGAGGCGGGCGACGCCATCCGGGGACGATTCGGGCCACGGGCCCTGCGTCCAGCGTCGCTGCTCGGCGACGCGACCGGGTTTCCGTCCTAGTCCTCCCGCCGTATGCTTGACGGAGGAACATGGGGCGAAGCTCCTAATCATGTGGAGGTGGTCATGCCGCTATCGGAGTATGAGCAGCGCGTGCTCGCCGAGATGGAGCAGCAGCTCTCCTCGGACGATCCGAAGTTGGTCACCTCCCTGGCGGCGCCCGCGGCGCCGAGGCGTGGGCGCATTGCGCTCGGGATCCTGGTGGGGTTGGTGGGCCTTGCCGTGCTCGTGGTGGGGATGACCGTGTCGATGATCTGGCTGAGCCTGGTGGGCTTCGCGATCATGTTCGTCGGGGGCTATGTGGCACTGAGCGCCCCCAAGGCTCCCGGCGTGCCGGCTGCGCCCAAGAGTCCCGGGCCTTCGCGCGGTCGCGGGGGCTTCACCCAGCGCTTTGAGGACCGCTGGAACGAGCGGCGCGGCGACTAGACGCTCACCTGCTCCCTTTCCCTCCACCTCGCCCCGGCGCGAGCCATCGCACGAGGTCAATGGTGGGTTGTGCGATGCCGAGACTCGCGGCGTCTCGCGATTGTCGTCTCACCGTCCATCCGCCCTATCTCATTATTCGAGATCCCATGACGGTGGTCTGTGCTGCTGACCTGGGCTAACGCGAACCACACCTGAACGGTCTCCGATCACGCCGCGCCATTGTGGGGCTCGGTGGAGCGCCGGTGGAGGAAATAGGAGTAAGGTGGCGGGCTATGGCGGGCCGGGGTGTCACGCCCGACGCTGAGGGAAGGAGGGACATGGCCGCGGCATTCGGTGAGTTTCGACTCAAGCTTGATGACAAGGGACGGATCGTCTTGCCGGCCAAGACTCGTCCTCAGCTGGCCGATGGCACCTACCTGACCCGCGGCCAGGACCGTTGCCTGTTTCTCTTCTCCGACGCTCAGTTCGAGGCCTACCGCGCCCAGATGGCGGATAACGCTCCCGCGGGCATCCCCCCGATGGCCTTCGACCGCATCTTCTACTCCTCGGTGGTGGCTGCCGACCTCGACAAGCAGGGTCGCCTCACCGTTCCCCTATCCCTTCGCGAGTACGCGGGCCTCGAACGCGACCTGGTGATCGTCGCCTTGGAGCGCCGGATGGAGCTGTGGGATGCGGCGGCATGGGACGCCTACTACGACCGGTACGTGCTCTCGTACTCCACGTTGAACGAGGGGGTGAGATAAGCCCGACGCCGCCAGACCATCGCATGCTCTGGCCTCCGCCCCGCCCGACCCGACGCGCTTCCCCTGCGCCGGATTCGTGCGGAGGGGGACCTGGGTGGGCGACGGCGCATGGCGAGCCCGTACCGAATCTCCCGCGGGTGTGTTGCCCGCCTCGCCTTCTCGATCGCGCAAGGAGCCAGCCCGTGGACTATGCGTCCCCACCCCACATCCCGGTCATGGTCGACCGGATCACGGCGCTGCTCGCCCCCGCGCTGAGGAGGCCCGGTGCCGTGCTGGTGGACGCGACGATCGGCGCCGGCGGTCACGCCCTGGCCCTCGCGCGGGCATGTCCGGGCGCGCATGTCGTGGGGATCGACCGCGACCCATCCGCGTTGGCGTTGACCCGTGACGCCTTTGCGGCGGTGGACGATGACGCATCCACCCTCGCGTCCCGCCTCACCATGATCCACGCAGTCTTTGACCAGATCGCCGATGCCGTCCGTAGCCTCGGCGTGGACCGGATCGACGCGGCCGTCTTCGACCTTGGACTCTCGTCGATGCACCTCGACCGCGACGAACGTGGCTTCGCCTACGCACGCGACGTCGCCTTGGACATGCGGATGGATCCCGGCGTGGGACCGAGCGCGGCCGACATCGTCAACACCTACCCCGTGGAGCGCCTGACGGCGATCCTGCGTGGCTTTGGCGAAGAGCCCAACGCGCGACGGATCGCCCGCGCGATCGCGAACCGCCGCGACAGCGATCCACTACGTCGCACCGGGGAGTTGGTCGACGTGATCAGCGCGGCGGTGCCGGCCCGGTCGCGCCGCACGGGCCGCAACCCGGCGAAGCGGACTTTCCAAGCATTGCGGATCGAAGTCAACAAGGAACTGGACGCCCTCGCGGTCGCTCTGCCGGCCGCTATCGACCTGCTGGGACTCGGAGGGCGGATCGCCGTGCTCGCCTACCAATCGTTGGAGGACCGGATGGTGAAGAGAGTGCTGGTGGCCGGGGCGTCATCGTCGGCACCGGCCGGACTGCCGATCGAACCCGAGGCGACCAAGCCTCGCCTGCGGTTGCTGACACGGGGCGCCGAGCGGCCCGGCGCCGACGAGGTCGACGCAAACCCCCGGGCGGCGTCGGCGCGGTTGCGGGCGGCCGAACGGATTCGCGAAGGGAAGGTGGCGGCATGAGCGCCGCGGTGAAATCGGCACCTCGCAGGATCGTCGCGTCCGATCCCACCCCACGCCCTGTCCTGCGCGTGGTCGCCCCACCCAGGCGGCGAGGCGGACAGGCGGTGTTCGTGGTCACCTGCGCCGTGCTTCTGGTGGGCGCCCTGGCGGCGGTGCTGTGGCTGAACACGACGATGGCGGCCGACGCCTTCGAGAAGCATCAGCTGGAAGAGAACGTGGCGGACCTCGCGGAACAGCGGGCAATGATCCTCGAGCGGTTGAACGATCACGAGGCACCCGCCTCGTTGGCCGACGATGCGCGTGAGCTAGGCATGATGCCCGGCACCGAGATCACCTACGTGCGGCTAAGTGACGGCACCACGATCGGCCAGCCCGTCGCCGCCGGGCAGTCCGACGACCCGGTGGAGGGCGATGGTGTGAACACCGATGAGATGGAGGTACTACCGTGATCGCCAACCCCGCCCGTCCCGGCTCACGCCAACGCCTCATTCGTCTGCTCATTCTCGCGATCCTGCTGGGCTTCACTGTTCGCCTTGTCTACATCCAGGCGGTTCAAGCCGAGGCGCTTGCCGCCGAGGGCGTGGTCTCCCGCACCGTTCACTTCGACGAGCCGGCCCAGCGCGGCGACATCCTGTCCTCGGATGGCACCATCCTCGCCACCGACGTTCCCCGGTACTCGATCGAGGCTAACCAAAACGAAGTCGGGCTGTTCGAGAAGAAGGACGATTCGGGTAATGTCCGGTACGCCAAGGCCGAAGGCGCCGCCGAGCTTCTCGCGCCGGTGCTTGGCGTCGACGAGACGACACTGCGCGGGACCCTCACCGGGTCATCGCCCTATGTTCCGCTCGTCCCCGATGCCTCGCCATCGCTGTGGCGCAAGGTTTCGGAGCTCGGGGTGCGGGGGATCTTCGGGGTGCTGTACTACGAGCGCTCCTACCCCGCGGGCGCGGTGGCCGGCAACGTGATCGGCTACCCGTACCTAGATGGCGACGATGCCGACCATCCCACCCATTTCACCGGCCTCGAACTCAGCCAAGACGACCTGCTCACCGGCACTCCCGGCCAGCGGGATGTCGAGGTGGGCGCCGGCGGAGAGGCGATTCCCGGTGGCCAGTCCACCCAGACCAGCGCGGTCAGGGGGTGTGACGTGGTGCTGACTCTGGATTCGGACCTCCAATGGGAGGCGCAGAACGTCATTGAGGATCAGGTGGCGCAGATGGGCGCCGAATCGGGCTTGGTGGTGGCGATCGATGTGCAAAGCGGTGAGATTCTTGCCATCGCCGATTCTGGGACGGTGAACTCCTCCGAGGCCCGCCGGCGCGGACTGGGAGGGTCCCGCGCTGTCCAGAACATCTTCGAACCGGGATCGACAGGCAAGGTCGTGACGATGGCGATGGTCTTGGAGACAGGGGAGGCGACTCCCACGAGCACCTACTCGGTGCCATCGACGGGAACCTTCGGCGGGCAGCAGTTCAAGGACCACGACGATCATGCGACCGCCAATTGGACCCTCAACGGAATCCTCGCCCAGTCCTCCAATATCGGCACCCTCATCGCCGCCCAGAACATCCCGGACCAGACCCGCTACGACTACCTGACCAAGTTTGGCTTCGGTAGCGCGACCGGGGTGGAGCTTCCCGCCGAGAACCCCGGTCTCGTCCATGTGCCCGGTACCCAGTGGTGGGACGGGCGTACCCGCAATACGGTGCTGTTCGGGCAGGGCGTGGCCGTCAATGGGCTGCAGGCCGCCGGGGTCTACCAGATCGTCGGCAATGGCGGTGTCGCGATGAGTCCCCATCTCATCCGTAGCTGGCGATGCCCCGATGGCACCTCAGGGGCCACCCCGGTGGGTCAAGGGACCCGCGTGGTCAGCGAGGAGACGGCCGATCAGTTGGTGGCAATGCTGGAATCCGCCGTCGATGACGGCACGGGAGGCACCGCGAAGATCACCGGCTATCGCGTGGCCGGCAAGACGGGCACATCCGAAATGATGGGCAAGGATGGCACTGCCGCCTACTACGTGTCCTCGTTCATCGGGCTCGCCCCGGCCGACAATCCGCGAGTGGCGGTGGCCGTCATCGTCAACGGCGCTCAGACATCATCCTGGGGTGCCACGGTCGCCGCGCCGGTCTTCAAGAAGGTCGCGTCCTTCGCCCTGCAGCGCCTCGATGTTCCGCCGTCCACCACCGAACCCACCAAGATTCCCACCACCTGGTAGGGCTCGCCCGCCGTCCCTTCGCGTAAGGTCACTGCCCGATGAACAGCTTCCGGCCCCAGGTCCCCCCGCAGCGGACCCTCGGCGAGATCGCGGGTTTCCTGGGCGCCCGTGGTCATGGCGAATCGGCGGTGACGTTGACGGGCCTCGGCGTGGCGAGCGGGGAGATTCGTCCGGGCGATCTGTTCGTCGCGCTGCCGGGAGCCAACACGCATGGGGCCACATTCGCGCCGGCGGCGATGCGCGCCGGGGCGCGGGGCGTCCTCACGGATGACCAGGGCGCCGGCATGCTCGATCCACAGATGCCCTTCCTGGTGGTCCCGGAGCCCCGCGAGCGCCTCGGCGCCTTGGCGGCGTGGTTCTACGATCACCCGGCGCGTGGCCTGACGGTGGTGGGTGTGACCGGCACCACCGGCAAGACCACGGTCGCATGGCTGGTCGAGGCGGCGATGCGGGAGGCGTGGTCGCGCTCAGCGGTGCTCGGCACCGTGACTGCCCGCCTGGACGGCCAGGCCATGGCGTCACCTCGAACCACCCTGGAGGCCCCCGACCTGCACGCGGCATTTGCCGCGATGCGTGAGGCCGGCATCCCCGGGTGTGCCATGGAGGTGAGCTCCCACGCGTTGGCGGCCCATCGCGTGGACGGATTCGCCTGCGATGTGGCGGTGCTGACCAACCTCGCCAGGGACCATCTCGACTTCCACGGGACCGTCGAGGATTATCACGCCACCAAGGCCCGCTTGTTCACCCCAGACCACGCCCGTCAGGGGGTGGTCTGGCTCGGGGACCCTCACGCCGAGCGCCTGGCCGCCGAGGCGACGATCCCTATCGCCCGCATCCGGGCGGGCAATCCCGTGGCACCCCACCGGCTCAGCGGCCGTCCAGGCAGCGTGACGGCTGGCGAGTGGGCGGTGGAACGGCGCGGAACGGTGATGGTGGGCGGCCGGCCCGCGCAGGGTTTCGCCCTCGTGGGGCCGGTGTGCATCGAGTCCGCGACACGGCTCATCGGCGAGTTCAACCTCA
>JAISBQ010000281.1 GCA_031266115.1 Bifidobacteriaceae bacterium | reverse complement strand
GAGTCGGTCTTCCAGGCAGCGTGCCTGACCGCTCAACCCGCCGAGGGCGTCCGCAGCGATGGAGAACGCCTCGACGGTCCTGCGGACGGCGTCGGCGGCGATGTCACCGACATCCAGGCGAACGCCCAGACGTTCACCCAACGTGACGATCGGGCCGATACGGAAGTCCGGCAGGTGGCTCTTGCCTCCCAACGTGAGACCTTCCTTCCGGGCGGGTGGAAGGTAGTTTTCGGTGGCGACGATGTCGTAGGCGGGTGCGAGTGTGGGACGGAAGCGGTCGCGGTAGATCAACGACCAGTTCTTCAAGTGTGCGTCATCGTTGCCGATCAAGACAAAGAAGACCAGACGGCGAATGAATTGTTCGAAGGATTCCTCATCCACGCCGCGATACACGAGGTTCCCGAGCGTCTCGAAAGTGCCACGGTATTTCTCGTCCGGCGCGAAACCCCGGACCTGCGCCAAGTCCTCGATGTGAACCGGGTGGCGGTGATCATCGCGGTCGAAGCGCCGCGAGGCAAATGCCACCGCCTCGCGTGATCGCCACGCGCCCGGGGGAAGATCGATCATGTCGCGGGAAATCAACTGGGTTTCCGGGACATCGATTCCGGCCTGCCCGGCAAAGATGGCCATGGCGTGCTCATGGCGAGGCAGGTCGGGGTATTCGGGGTCAGGAAGCTTGACAATCCAATCACCCCGGTCCCACCGCGCCGGCAAGGTCAAACGATCAGAGTCTTGGACCATCGAGAACTTCAGCGCCGCGCCTGCGAGGGAAAACCGCAAGATACCGTGGCCTTCGGTGAGATCGCCGACATCAAGAGAGCCGTCCGAAGGAGGTTCAGCGTGAGCCTGCGGACCTGGGGCCTCGCAGGCGCCCACGGGCAACAGCGAGACAGCGCCGGGTAGATCGTGCCCGGTGTGAGCGAGGATCGCGAAATCGTCGGATTCTAAGACGCCGGCGTCGGCGGCGAGCATCGCCCGCACGCGGCCCTCTGGGAGGAGGCCCGCGTACCAGGGAGGCAGTCGCAGGCGCGAGGAGAGATTGGCACGTGGGCTATCTTCGTATCTCAAGGAAAAGACAGGACGATCGGGCGCTGAGGCGTACGATTCCAGATATTCGATCCAGATCGCTGTTCCCCTCCGGGACATGCGGCCGATCCTTACTCCGTACAGCAGGATGTCCAGCCGGTCGGGCGCCGCTTTCTCGCTATTCATTCCAGATCGCCCGCCCGAGGGTCGAGGTCGAGGGTGAGTAAGGGTGGTGTGTTTTCCTTCTCCCATTCGGCCATTCTCCGGCCAAAGTCGTTCGCCGCCTCGACGATCCGCGCAGTTCGGCGTTCCACGGCGGTGTCCGGCCAGGTGGGCTGGCCCTGATCCAGGTGGCGGGAATCCTTGAGGTGAGAAGCCCAGACTTCCTCGTCGACTCGGCAATCGGGCGAGGCGATTCGGCAATCGGGCGAGGCGATTCGAGCCGCTTCCTCGGATGGCTCCCCATCGGCCTCCGGCAACAGCAACTGGGCGCCGATTCCGGCGTAGCCGCTGACCCACGGCACCAGCGCCGGCCTGGGACTTGGCTTGGTCTGCCCAGCCGCGTCGATCGCCTGAGCCAATTCCTCCAGGGTGTAACGCCGCCCCTCGGCTCGCCTGGGGCCGGCCGCCCACAGTCCTAGGGCCAGCAGTCGGCCTTCCGTGGTGTTTGGCCTGGCCTTGCCATCCACGCGCAGACTAGTCGGGCCGAGGTTTCCCAACGCGGTGAGCAATGCTTGCGTTGAACCGTCCTCGTCAGTTTCGTCCAGGTGACGGACGTACGTGCGCATGGCGGCGGTACCAGAACCGCGTATGACATTCGGGCCAGCCGTCAGCGCCCGCCAAATCCAACGCCGCAGCAGGATCCTGTTGCGCTCGTGAGGGTGAGGGAAGTGTGCGAGATACCCCGCGACGGTCACGAATACGAACTGGTAGGGCAGGAAGGCGATGTGGGGGATGCGTGCGACATCTTGGAAGAAAGCGATAGCGCGCGCGACGATGGTCTCGAAGTCTGCGTAGGCGCGGGCGGAAGTCTCCCCCGCCAGGGAGCCGCGCTTGGGCGGGCGAGCCGCGGAGAACTCGTGGTGAACGTCCCGGGAAGGGTCGCCGCCCCTGCGAGCCAGGAACGAGTACATCAACGTGGTATCTGCCACTCGCCCGAATGTCGTCGTGGCATCAAGACGATCGCCGATGGTTCGGAACCGGTCCTCCTGGCCCGTTGACCGAGTTCCAGTTCCGTGCAGCGCATCGAACACCTCTGCTTTGCTCAATCGCTTACCGAAATTGTTCATTCGGTCGAAGACTTGGCGCAAGGTGTCTTCGTCCTCGTCGCGTACCACGTAGCCCGTTACCTCATACTCGCGCAAGCGTGCCGTCAGGCGGGCCGTCTCGTCGATCCGGTTCGCCAACTCTGGGTGTCTGGAGAACCATGACAGCAGGTCCGGCAGTGAGAAGAGCGTGGGCAAGGGAATCGCAGCGTGCCGCCCTTCCGGACGTCCCGGTCTGAACGCCTGGGCGTCAATGTCCCAGTAGACCTCGAATGGAGCTCCCTCGGCGTTGGCGTGGAGGGATGCGGCGAGTGTGGTGACGCGCTGTTGGCCATCGACCACGTGCCAGGCGTCCTGGACGCTGGGCGCCTCGACATCTAGCGTCCCCAATCGGACGCGCTCGGCAGGCGCCTCACGTTCCCACAGGAGCAGGGTCCCGATGGGGTACCCGCGGCGAAGCGAATCGAAGAGATTGATCACGTCGGCCTGCGCCCATCGGAAACCACGCTGGAAACGCGGCACCCGGATCCTGCCTTCCCATGCGGACTCGACCAGGCGGGTCACGGTCAGGGCCAGGCCCTGAGTCCGGGTTGTGTGCGACTCAACCATCGGTCCCTCCGGTCCGTGTGGGGTATCCGCCAAGGGTCTCATGGCGTGGCGGCCCCACGCGGATGCCCCGCCCGCGTCGTCGCGATGCGTGCCGCCGCCCTGGAAGAGGCGGCGAAGCCTACGTCGCGCGCCAGCGTCCTAGAGGTACCCCACGAAGTGTCCTCACCTATGCTTCGCTCCGGTCCGGTACTTCGTGGGGACCCCGAGGAAAACTCGGCTCAAGTGCGAGAAATCGAAACACCAAGGTGCCCTAGGAGACCCGGCGGATGAAGGACGCCATCGTGGGAACCGTGTAGGCGACCACGCCGTGAGTTGGGGCGTAGATCAGGCCCTTGGCGATGAGGTTGGCTCGCGTGGGGCCCAGCGAGGTGACTTTCCGGCCGAGCCGGGCGGCAACATCGCCCGTCGGCGTTCCAGTCTCACCGTCCGTGACCATCGCCGTCAGATAGGCCTGCTCGGATGGCGATGCACGGTCCCATCGGGTCCGGAAGAAGCCGTCGTCCAGGGCGCGCTGTCCCGCCTCAACACCCCGCTGGGCGGCGGTCAGGGTGAGAACGCCATCGTCGGCACAGTTCCAGGTGTCCTGGCCAAACTGTTGAAGGAAATACGGGTATCCGCAGGCGGTCTGCACCACGTGGGCGACGCCATCGTCCGTCCATGCCGCGCCCTCCGCTTGAGCAGGGTGTGTGAGCGCCAAAGCCGCCTCGGCATCGGGCAGGGCACCCACCGGGCGGAACACGAACAGGCGCTCGGAATAGGATTTGGCTTCGGCCAGCGTGCGCGGCAGGCTCGGCAACCCGGCGAGCGCCACCACGATCTGCCCCGCCACCTCCGGGCGCGGCGTCGAGGTCGTCGAGCCACGTGTCGGTGTGGCCGAGCACGTCGACGCCGGGATGGGCCCGCCAGGCGGGACGGGTACAGGCCGTGGACCACGTTGGTGGCCATCTCGTGCGAGTAGCTGGCGCACGTCCCGGCGAGCAGGGCGAAGTAGGGCTCGACGCAGGGGACAA
>JAISBQ010000253.1 GCA_031266115.1 Bifidobacteriaceae bacterium | reverse complement strand
TCCCCGGGACATGCCCCCAAGGGTGGGACGCGTTCGCCTACAACGGCACGGTCCCGGACAGTCTCGGTGTGCCGGTCGTGGAGGGATACCGGTTCACCGGCTGGTATGACGCCGAATCGGGTGGGAACCCGATTGCGCTGGGGGTCGATGGCACCCGATTGACCGGCCAAACCACCCTGTATGCCACATGGATACTCGTCCCCGACACGTTGACCGTCACTTTCGATCAGAACGCACCAACCAGTACGGCGGTCGTAGCCGGGACGATGCCGGATACCCAACACGGAATCCCCTACAACAGCACGATCCGTGCCGACCTGTCCTCCCCAGTGATCGAGTCCTATCATTTCACCGGCTGGGTGGCTTCTCTGGACTCCCCCGGCGACACGGCCGTGCCGGGGGTGACCAGACTGACATGGGACACCGAGGACGCTGGCCCACCCATCCAACAGTGGTATGCGACCTGGCAGCTACAGGGCCAGGTCACTGTCACCTTCGATCCGAACGTTCCGCCGGACGCTACCGCGGTGGCCGGCACCGTGCCCGGGACGTTGACCAACCAGATCTATAACACCCGGATCACCCCGACCAGCCCGATCGTGGAGGGCTACCGGTTTGACGGATGGACTATCAACTCCCAGGATCAGACCATCAATGGTGCACGGTTCGATCCGCTGGTGGACCGGTTGACCATGGACAAGTTCACGACCACGGACGCCAGGACTATCGCTCTGGTCGCCACCTGGACCCCCATGCCTGCCATCGATCTGGTTTTCGATCCGAACCCACCCGCCGGTGATGGGACGGTGGTCAACGGTACGGTCCCGGACCAGATCGATGATCTGCCCTACAACGCCCAGGTCCTCACCCCACCCACCCCAGACCCGCTCGTGGACGCCTACACCGGGACCGGCTACCGGTTCACCGGCTGGTACACGGCCACTGATGGTGGAAACCAGGTCACGTTCGGACCTTCCGGAACCCGCATTATCGCCTCCCCGGTCTATGCGCACTGGACCGTGGACACGACCACCTATTCGATCACCTGGAACCCCAACGACGACAGCGCATCCCGGGCCGTGAATATCCCGACCAACAACCAGGACCTGTACTATGCGGCCCCGCTAGCATCCCCGGACACCCAGATCCTCCGCCAGGGCTACCAGTTCACCGGCTGGTGGACCGGCGAGGGCGGGACTGGGACCCGTGTGGTGTTCGCGGGCTCCGACCAGACCCGGATATCAGGGAACACGACTCTCCATGCGGCATGGACTCAGGATTCGACGCCTTACACCGTGACCTTTGACCCCAATGCTGGGGGCGATCCGGACGTGGTGGGAGTGCCGGAAAGCAAGACGTTGGCGGTCTCCGAGCCGATAGGGGAGCCAGACTCGACCCCGGTGCGTCCCGGCTTCGTGTTTGATGGCTGGTGGTATTCATGCGGATCGGAGTCCCAGTGCACAGGCGAGTTCCATGCGACCGACCGGGTTCCCGATCCTGGCCAGGATGTCACCGTGCATGCGCGCTGGATACTCGACGGGTCGAATTACACGGTCACGTTTGATCCGAACGCGGGGGACGATGAGAACGTGTTCGGCGTCCCCATCACCAAGGATTTGCGTGTCTCCGACACTATTGGCGCGGCATCGTCAACGATTGGGCGAGTGGGATACGAATTTCGCGGCTGGTGGTATGAGTGTGAGTCACAGACCGTGTGCGCCGGAGAATTCGACCCGACAGACCGGGTTCCCTCTCCCGGCCAGAACGTGACCTTGCATGCGAAGTGGACCGAGAACGCGCGCTCTTACGAGGTGGTCTATCACGCGAACGCTGGGGAGGATTCCACTGTCAGGGATACCCCGATCAACAACCAGGACGTGAAAGTGTCGGAGCTGACCGCTGCACCAGACTCCTTGATCGCACGCGAGGGATATCGGTTTGACGGCTGGTACGCAACCTGTACGTCGCAGACCGAATGTGCGGATCCGGTGGCTCTAGGAACCGTGAGGATTCCCGATCCAGGCGCGGACATCGACGTGTATGCGAAATGGGTGGTCGAGAACCCGGTCCAGATCGAGTTCGCCCCGAACACCCCGGCCAATTCCGAGGTGACCGGCATGCCGCAAACCATCGCCGGTCTCGCCTACGACGCGACCATGCCCGAGACCCTCACCCCCGTCGCGTTGGCTACCGATGCGAGCGGCGGATATGAGTTCGGCGGCTGGTACACCGACCCGACCGCCGGCGTGGAATATGCGCCCGGGACTACCCGCGTCACCCAGAACACCACCCTGCATGCCCGGTGGAGCGCGGAATCCCTGACGGTCGCGGTGACCTTTGTCGAAGACCCGACCCCAGGTCCAAGCTCTCCGCTGGTGCCAGACACCATGCCGGAACCGATCCCGGCGTTGGCGTATTCCGCGGTCCTCCCCGCGGACCTGGCGAGCCCGGTCGCGGAGGGTCACCGGTTCGCGGGCTGGTGTGACGCCGCGGACCCGGACACCGCTGTGATCCCTGGTGTGACCCGCATCAACGCCGACATCGTCCTGAAGCCCGTGTGGACCGAGGCGGCCCTTGTCCAAGTCCAGTTCGACGCGAACGAGCCGTCGGGACTGGGAACTCAGGTGGTTCCCGGCACCATGCCCGACACCCCCACCACCCAGGTACTGAACGCTCTACTGCCGGCAGGAATCCAGTCCCCGATCCTCGTGGGCTATCGGTTCACCGGATGGTATTCCGCCCCCGAAGGCGGCACTGAGTACATCCCGGGAACCACACGCGTATCTACCGACGCCGACATAGTGGTCGTGACCCTGTACGCCCAGTGGGAGCGGATCGTGGCCACGTACTCGGTCACCTGGGACCCAAACGACGATGACGAGGCCCGTGCCGCGGGCGTCCCGGCCAACAACCAGGGCCTGGCCTACGCAGCGGCCCTGGTTCCCCCGGACAGCCAGATTGTCCGGCCCGGCTACGGGTTCATCGGCTGGTACTTCGACTCGGCGGGCCTCGGCGAGCTCGTGTCCTTCTCAGGTCCAGACGCCTTCCGCCTGACCGCTGCCACGACCCTCCACGCCCAATGGCAGGCCGATCCCGAACGCTATCGGGTGGTCTACCACGCCAACGCGGCCGACGACCCTACCCTCCGCTCGGTGCCGGCCAACAACCAGGACCTTCGGGTCTCCGACCTGACGGCGGCGGCGGAGACCCAGATAGCCCGCGAGGGCTTCGCCTTCACCGGTTGGTACACCACCTGCTCCTCCCAGACCGCATGCGAAGACCAGATAGCCCTAGGAACCGTGAGGATCCCCGACCCGGGTGCGGACATCCACGTCTACGCCGGGTGGGAGGCCGTCGCTCCCTCCACCGTGGAGTTCGACGCCAACGTCCCGCCGGGTGCCGAAGCCTTCGAGATGCCCGCCAGAATCGTCGATCTGGCCTACGACGCCGTCCTGCCGGCGATCGGTGTCAGCGACCCCGTCGCCATCGCCGCGGACGGCTCGGGGGGATACCGGTTCTCCGGCTGGTTTGACGCGCCCACCGGCGGCAACCGGTACACGCCAGGAACCACTCACGTGACCGGGAACCTGACCCTCCACGCCCAATGGGAGCCGGCCTCGCGGACGGTCGCGGTCTCGTTCTCACCCGTGGCGCCCGATGACGAATCCCCGCTGGTTCCGGGGTCCATGCCGCCCGCCATCCCGGCACTCGCCTATTCCGCGCCGTTGCCGGCGAACTTCGCCTCTCCGGCCGCCATCGGCCACCGGTTCGCCGGGTGGCGCCAGGCCGATGCCGAGGTGGCCTTCACCCCCGGCGTCACCAGGGTGTGGACCGACATCACCCTGGTCCCGACCTGGACTGGCGCGGCCCCGGTCAGTGTCCGGTTCGATGCCAACACTCCGGAGGGAACGCCGGTGGCCGGCACCGTGCCCACCGACATGCCCCTCGCCCTGAACGCGCTGCTGCCCGGGGACCTACCAGTCCCGGTGCTGGTCGGATACCAGTTCACCGGCTGGTACTCGGCCGCGGATGGCGGCGAGCAGTACATCCCGGGAACCACCCGTGTGTCCACCGATGCGGATGAGACAGTCCTCACTCTCTACGCACGGTGGGACGCCAAGCCCAACTTCGAGATCGGTTTCGAGTGCCAGGCGACGGGGTCGAGACAGGTGGTTCCCGGGACCTGCCCCACGGGCCCGCTGACGGTCGACTACGACCAACTCATGCCCACCGACCTGTCGGTTCCCCTCGCGGTCGGTTACGTCTTCACCGGCTGGTTCACGGCATCGGCGGGTGGGGACGCGGTGGAGCCCGGCATCACCCGACTGCGTGAGGCGACCACCCTGTACGCCCAGTGGCAGGCCCGCGGCCCCCTCGCGGTGCAGTTCTCGGCAGGGATTGCCGGGGGAGCGGTGGATGGCACTATGCCCGAGGCGATCGCGGCTCTCGCCTACAACGAGGTGCTGCCCGTGTCGCTGCGCCAACCGATTGTGCCCGGTCAGGCCTTCGCTGGCTGGTTCACGGCCCCCGGCGGCGAGGGCGAGCGCTTCCTTCCCGGGGTCACCCGGGTGAGCGCGGACCAGACCCTGTACGCAGCCTGGCAGGCTCACGAGCCCGTGACGGTCACGTTCGCGCCAGGCGTCGCCCCAACGGTCACCGGGACAATGCCGCCGCCCTCAGTGGCCATCGACTTCAACGCCCACGTCGCCGAACCCACCCAGGTGCCGGTCGCCTTGGGCTTCGCCTTCGCCGGGTGGAAGGTGGACGGCGAACCCTTCGACTTCGCCGCCACCCGGCTGACCGAGGATGTCACCCTCGTGGCGACCTGGACGCCGATGGCGGAGGTCTCGGTCGCGTTCGACGCCAACACCCCGACCGACACCAACGCCGTGGCTGGGACCATCCCACCGGGCCTGACCGCGCCTTACGCGTCGCTCCTGCCGACCGGTCTGGCTGTGCCGGTCGCTCCCGGCTACCGGTGGCTGGGCTGGTTCACGGCCCGGCAAGGCGGCGCGCTGGTCACCCCCGGGGTGAGCCGCCTGACGGTCGATCCTCAGGTGGTGTATGCCCAATGGGAGCCCATGGATGATCTCCAAGTCGGCTTCAACGCCAAGAAGCCGGCCGGAACGACGCTGGAACCTGGCACCGTCCCCGAACCGGCCACGGTCCGCTACCACGACCTGGTGCCGCGTCCGGCCGATCCGGTAGTGCCCGGATATCGGTTCGACGGCTGGTACACCACCAGCGAGCTGACCACGCCGTTCGACTTCGACAATGACCGGGTCACGGCGGACACGTTCGCCTTCGGTGCGTGGACGGCCATGGCTCCGGTCACGGTGGCGTTCGACGTGGGTGCGGTGTCCCCCTATACGGACGCACTGAGACCCATCAGCGGTGTCGCCTATGCGGCACGGCTGGCGGATCCCGGTTCGCCGGGTGCGGCCGGGTTCGAGTTCCTGGGCTGGTACGCCCGCTCCGACGATGACGTCCCGCCCGTCGACTTCGCGACATGGCGTGTCACCGGGGCCGGGACCGTGACGCTGCACGCACGGTGGCGGGCGCTGGACCCTGTTCGCGTGAGGTTCGTCGGCAACGAGCCAGTGGTGACGCCGGCCGCGAACCTGCCCGCCGACATCGTCGACGCGAAAATCCATGATCTGGTGCCCCTCCCGGCCCAGCTCCCGACGCTGGCGGGCTACCGGTTCACGTATTGGTCCACCGACACGGCCGGGACCGAGCCGTTCCAGTTCGACGTGGCACGGGTGGGCGCCGGCGAGTTGACCCTGTATGCGAACTGGGCGGAGTTGCAGCGCTTCACCTTCACGTATCTCCCGAACGCGCCCCTCGGGGTGGCCGTTCAAGGCGACACCTTCCCCGTGGCCGAGACCATCTTGGAAGGCGAGACCACGACCGCGCCACCACCGCCCGAGGCGACCGGCGCTCTGTTTGCCGGATGGAGTTCTTCTCCCGACGCGGCGATCCCCGTCGATTTCGCGGCGCCGGTCGTGGCCAGCGCCACCGTCTACGCCCAGTGGACGGTCAAGCCGGCCGTGACCATCAACTTTGATGCCAACGGATATACGACCATTCATGGCACGATGCCGCATGACTATTCGCATGTGATCTATGGTACAACTGTTCTACCACCACAGACAACACCGGTGGAGTCTTCGGGCTTCAAGGAGTTCTTGGGGTGGTACACCTCGCCAGCGCCAGGACCGGACGCCGACCCCTTCGATTTCCTCGCTCCGGTGCGCTCCGATGAGAACATCACGCTCCATGCCGCGTGGGGTGACGCGCCCACCAGCCAGGTCGCGTTCGACCTGAGGCTCGACCCGGAGGGTCTGACCGGGCCGGATGCGGTGTTCCAGGGCGCCGACCCGGCCGCGCAGATCGTGCCGCGGGGCCGCACCGCCGAGCGGCCCGAGGTCGACCCGGCCGCCGAAGGATGGCGTTTTACCGGCTGGTACACCCAGGCTTCGGACGGCCCGACCTATAGTTTCGACTCCACGCCGGTCATCGAGCCCATCACGCTGCAGGCCGGATGGCGGAAGATGGCAGGCATCCCCGTCTCCTTCCTCGCGAATATCCCCGATGGTGGCGAGGCGATCGACGGCACCGTGCCCGCCATCGTCCACATCCCGTACAACAGCTATGTACCGGCCCCGGTGGGAACAGAGCCCGGATGGGAGGGTCATGCGTTTACCGGCTGGTACACCGCCCCGGCTGGTGGAGCCGCCTTTGCCTTCTTTGGCATGCCGGCGGCGATCCGTCACACCACGGCGGTCTCGGCCTTTGCCGCGTGGGAGACCCGGCCAGCGATCGCGGTCACTTTCGCACCAGGTGAGGTAGGCGCCGAGGCCGCACGCGTGGTGCCGGGCACAATGCCAGCTGCCGTCGCATCGCTCCGTTATGACGCGGTGCTGCCGAGTCTGACCGCGGTTCCCGCCGCCATCGGACACCGGTTCACCGGCTGGACCGACGGCGCGCGGCCCGTGACGCCAGGCGTGACGCGGCTGCGGCAGGACACCACGGCGACCGCCCAGTGGGACCCGGCGCCAGCCGTCGTCCAGGTCGAGTTCGACGCTGGGATCGACGGTGCGAGTGGTCTGCCCGAGCCGGCGTCGGTCCCGCTCAACGACACGCTGGACTCAGCTGCGGCGGCCGAACCCCGTGCACCTGGATACCGGTTCGACGGATGGAGCCTGACACCGGACGGTCCGATCGAGGATCGGGCCGCGCTGCGGGCGAATGGGCCGGACACCATGACGCTCTATGGACGGTGGACGGCCATGCCCGCCCAGCTCGTGGTGTTCGACACCAACGTGCCCGATGGCGCCACGGCCGTGACAGGGACAGGGCCAGGCGACATCCACGTGGTCTATGACACGCCCGCCGCGATGCCTGAAGCCGTTCCCGCGGCCCAAGGCTGGCGCTTCACCGGGTGGTACCGCGAGGCCGAGGCTGAGATCCCTTTCGCCTTCGCTGGCGACATGGAGCCCAGAGCGATCACCGGTCCGACCACCGTCTACGCCGGTTGGGAAGCGGCCGACCCGGTCACCGTGACCTTCGCTGCGGGCACGGTGGGCGGTGAGCCAGCTGAGTTCGCGCCGGGCTCGCCCTGGCCGGACGCGATCGAAGCCCTGCCCTACAACGCGGTCCTTCCCGCCGACATCCCCGACCCGACCGTGGTGGGTCACCGATTCGCCGGTTGGCTCGGCCCGGACGGGCCGGTCGTGCCGGGGCTCACCCGGCTGACCGAGCCGGTTGTCCTCGCCGCGCAGTGGGACGAGGCCCTCACGGTGGTCGAGGTGGCATTCGCGGCGGGACAGGTCGACGACGCCGAGGGCCTGCCAGCCGCCCAGACCGTGCCGCTATCGGGGTATCTCGACACCGATCTGGTGACCGAGCCCGTCGCGACCGCCCACGCGTTCGCCGGCTGGTCGCCGGCGGTGGCGGGGGGCGCCATCGTCGACCTGGCATCAACGCGAATCGAGACGACTGGGGCAACCCTGACGCTGTACGCCCAGTGGGAAGACCGAGGGCCGGTCCAGCTCCGACTGGACGCGGGTGGCCGCGAGGTGGTCACGGGGATGCCACCTGGCGCAGCGATGACCGCGGCCTACAACGGGCGTGTGGAGTTGCCGATCCTGGTCGGAGTCGGGGTCATCTTTGACGGCTGGGCGCTGTGCCCGGGTGGTCAAGGTGCGCCAGCACTCGCCCCCGACGCGAGGTTCACTGAAGACGGAGACCTGTGTGCCCTGTGGCATGGCGCCGATCCGGTCCAGGTGACGTTTGACCTGGGCGCTAACGGTGACAGTACCCAGGTCGCCACGAGCCTCAACGCCTTGGTCACTCGGCCGGCCGATCCCACCCATGCTGGGTTCGTGTTCGCCGGCTGGTTCGCGGACAGCGCTTTGACCACGCTGTTCGACTTCGCTCAGACGCGAGTGAGCGCACCGTTGACGGTGTACGCCAAGTGGATCGCCATACCCGATGGCGGTGACGACCCAGACCGGCCGGGCGACGAGGATACGGACCGGCCGGGCGATGAGGATCCGGGACGCCAGAATCGCCCAGAACCGGACCTGCCCGGGAGAATCGACGAGGACCGGCAAGGCGCCGGGGACGCCCTGGTGCCGGAGGATCAGCCCTCCCAGCTTGTTGCAGCCATCTCCATCCTCGGGGCGCCCACCGTCTGGGAGGTTCCCCGCGGCGGCGGCGCCGGCTTGAGCCTGACGGCACAGGTCAGTCCCGCGAATGCGACGGTGACCGGCGTCAGTTGGACGATCCTCGCCGGACCGGCCAGCGTCGATGCTTCTGGGTTCGTGACGTTTACTGGAGCCGAAGGCCGGGTCGTGGTCCGGGCGATCGCTACCGACGGGTCCGGCGTCCGGGCGCGCGTCGCCATCCAGGCTGTGCGCGCGGTGGGCGCGCTGCGCACCAGCGGGAGCAGGGTCTACATCCAATCCGGCAAGACTCTGCGTCCGGCCGTGGTGGCAGTCGGTCGAGGTGCCTTGGCCAGTCCGACCGACGCCAAGCTGACGTTCGTGTCCTCCAGGCCGAAGGTTGCCACCGTGTCCGCGAGTGGCATTGTCAAGGCCGCGAAGGTGACGCGTCCCGCCAAGGCCGTGATCACCGTCCGGTCCGGCAACGGCAAGACCGCGGCGATCAAGGTCACCGTGGTCCCGCGAGCCAAGAAGCTGATCGCGCTGCACGCGGCCGTCCCGGCAGGCAAGAGCAAGCTCACGGTAGGCGAGACCGCCCGCATCGCTGTGCGGTTGACGCCGACAACCGCCACTGGCGTCACCCCCACCTTCAAGTCCAGCAATCCCTCAGTCCTGCGGGTCGACAAGACAGGCCGGATCGTCGCCCTGACGAAGGGTAAGGCCACCGTCACCGTCAAGGCCGCGGGCACAAGAGCCACCACCACGCGGGTCACGGTCAGGTAGCCGGGCCGCACGGCCTGTGGGCCGCGGGTCGAGGGGAGTGGTCTGGTTGGTCTGGTCGAGTAGACTGACCGGATGACGATTCAGGTGAATGTCCAAGAGGCGAAAACCACGCTGTCGCGGTTGCTTGCCGAGGTCGAGAACGGGGCCGAGGTTGTCGTCGCGCGCGCCGGGAAGCCGGTGGCCCGTTTGACACCGATTGAGGCGCCGGCGCGCCGCGCGTTGGGCTTCTTGGGTCATGCCGACATCCCACTGGAGGTCTTCGCCCCGATGACCGAAGACGAGGCACGGGAGTGGGAGGGGACGTGAGACTGCTTGCGGACACACATGTGCTGGTGTGGATGGCGTGGAATCCTGGCCGGTTGTCCGAGCGGGCCCACGAGGCATTGGCTGACCGGACCAACGAATTGCTGGTCTCAGCGGCGAGCGTGTGGGAGATGAGCATCAAGCATCATCAGGGGCGATTGCCTGAGGCGGCTGCGCTGCTTGATGATCTCGACGCAGCCCTGGCAACGCTCGGATCCGTGCTGTTGCCTGTGCGTGGGCGCCATGCCATCCGGGCCGGGCAGTTGGCGTGGGAGCACCGCGATCCGTTTGATCGGATGCTCGCAAGTCAGACCATCATCGAGGACGCGACCCTAGTGAGTGCTGATCGTGCCTTCGCCACCCTGCCCACGCTGCGGCGCCTGTGGTGAGCCGAATACCCATCCCGCCTGAACGGGAACCCGCATCCCCCGAGGGGAATGCGGAGGGGAACGCGGACCACACCTGACCTTGAGCGCACGCGGCTTGTCGCGGCGCTGGCCACGACACCGGTGGCGTATCATTGCCGCTCGTCAGGGGCCTTCACACCAGGGTCTGGACACCACGCCCGAGGCTGCGGCGCGATAGCTGAGGGCCCGAGCGTGACAGAGTCTCATGCGGCTGGGGCGCCGCGCCCGTTCGGCGCTCGGTGCTGTAGCCTCCCGGTGCTGTCACTACTGCCGGTAGACCGCCAAGGATGTCCGGTCGGGGCACCACGTCACACAACAGAAGCGAGGGAGCACAATGGCAAAGAGGTCACAGGTTGTCGCAACGGTTGTCGCCGCGGCGATTGTTCTTGGTGGAGCGGCTGCGATCATCGCTCCGAAGCTCGGTGGTGGGTCGAGCGACGACGCCGTGGTCACCGTGAAGCTGTGGGATGAGGCGGTTGCCGCCGCCTATGAGGACTCGTTCGCCCAGTTCACCGAAGCCCATCCCGACATCACCGTCGAAGTCGTGGTCGATCCGTGGGCGACATACTGGGACAACCTGGTTACCGATGTGGCCGGTGGCACCGCCGCCGACATCTTCTGGCTCAACACCTTCTTCACCACCTATGCGGACAATGACAACCTCATTGACGTCGGCGCCGAGTTGGGAGATGGTGCCGCAGACGGCTGGGATCCGGCCGTGGTCGCCCAGTACACGCGCGACGGCAAGCTCTGGGGTGTTCCGCAACTGGCCGATGGCGGCAAGGCGCTCCTGTACAACGCCGACCTTCTCGCCGATGCCGGCCTCAACGACAGCGATCTTGAGGGTCTTGCGTGGAGCCCCACCGAGAGCGCCGACACCTTTGTGGATGTGGCCAAGGCGCTGACCGTCGATACCGCGGGCCGCCGCGGTGACGATCCCGAGTTCGACGGGTCGGCACTCGCGCAGTATGGCTACAACGCCGCCTTCGATCAAGACGCCATCATCTTCAACTATGTCGGCTCGAATGGCGGGACGTGGCGCACGGAAGACGGCTTCGAGTTCGCTTCCGACGCCTCGGCCGAGGCGATTCACTACGCGGTTGACCTTGTCACACGGCACCATGTTGCGCCATCGGCGGCGGACACCAACGAAAACGGCAATTTCTCGAAAGAGCAGTTCCTTCAGGGGAACCTCGCCTTGTTCGAAACCGGCCTGTACAACCTCAAAGAGGTTGTCGATGGCGCCCAATTCACGTGGGGTGTGGCTCCGGTTCCCGCCGGACCAGCCGGCGCTCGGACGGTCACCAACGGCATCATCGCCGCCGGCAACGCTGCCACCAACAACAAGGAGGCGACACTCGAGGTCTTGCGGTGGCTCGGCTCGCAGGACGGGTCAACCGCCATCGGCGCCAGCGGATCGGCGGTTCCAGCCGTTCTCGACGCGCGCGGCGCCTACACCGCGTTCTGGGATGCGCAAGGGGTGGACATCTCCCCGTTCTTTGCCGGTGAGACCTTCACCTTGCCCGTTCTCACCTCGACTCACGCGCAAGAGGCGGAGGCCGAATATACGCCGATCTTCAAGTCGATGTTCTTGGGTGACACCGAGGTTGACGCCGGATTGCGGGACGCCCAGGAGAAAGCGAACGCCGCGCTGGCCGACTAGGCGAGGACGCCGGGACATCCCCAGCCGCTATGCGATCACTCGGGCGTACGCGACGCAAGGCCGGCGAGGCTTTGACGGCGTGGGCGTTGCTCACCCCGAGCCTGATTGGCGTGGTCCTGTTCATGCTCGTGCCGATCGCCATCGTCGTCTGGCTTTCGTTCTACCGCTGGAACCTCATCTCCCCGCCGCGCTTTGTCGGTCTAGCGAACTGGGTCGGCATCATGACGAACGGCCGCTTCGCGAATTCACTGCTCGTCACCGGCGCCTTCGTGCTCATTGTCATCCCTACTCAAACCGCGCTGGGGCTGTTTTTCGCGAACCTCCTGCACCGTCGGCTCCCCGGTTCTGGCTTCTTTCGCACCCTCTACGTCCTGCCGTGGGTGTGCGCCCCGATCGCTGTCGGCGTCATGTGGACGTGGGTGCTGGCCCCCTCGCACGGAGCGTTGAATACGCTGATCGGTCACCGGATTGAATGGCTCTCCGATCAGGCGCTCGCGTTGCCTTCCGTGGCGTTGGTCTCTGTCTGGTCGCAGGTGGGATATGTGACTCTGTTTTTCCTATCAGGCCTCGGTGCCATCCCCGAGACCATCACCGAGGCGGCCCAGCTCGACGGCGCTGGGCGATTGCGCATCTTCTGGACCATCACGGTGCCGCTCTTGCGGCCAACCTTGTTCTTTGTCCTGCTGACCACGGCGATCACGGCGGCGCAGACCTTCGATACGGTCTATGTCCTGACTGGCGGCGGACCGCTGTATGCCACAGATGTGGTGGGTGCACGCATCTACTACGAGGCGTTCCAAAATCACGAATTCGGCTCGGCCGCAGCGATGGCCCTGGTGGTGTTTATCTTGCTCGCAGCGATGGCGCTACTCCAGAAACTGTATTTCGACAAGAGGACCACCTATGACCTCTCTACGTGAGCGCGTCGCCACACCGGCGCGCGCCGCCGGGGTCTACGCCCTGCTTGTGGCAGGGGCACTGGCCGCCATCGGCCCTCTGCTCCTGACAGTCTCCACGGCCATCAAGACGCCTAGCGACTTTGCCTCCCACTCGGCGCTGGCGCCTCCCCAGCCGCCTTCTACGGTCAACTTCGCCGAACTGCTCGGCGGTTCCCACAATCTCACCCACTCGATTTGGGTGACCGCGGCGGTGACCGCATTCGTGGTGCTGACCCAGGTGACGTTCTCTATCCTGGCTGCCTTTGCCTTTGCGCGGTTGACATTCCCCGGACGTGAACCCCTGTTTTGGGTCTACCTCTCGACACTGATGATCCCTCAAGCGGTCACCGTGGTGCCGCTATACCTCATGATGGTCCAATTCGGCCTGCGCGACACGTTCTGGGGTCTGGTGCTGCCCCTGTGCTTCGGCTCGCCCTATGCGATCTTCTTGTTGAGGGAGCGTTTCCGGGCTATCCCTCAAGAAGTGGTCGATGCTGCTCGGCTGGATGGGGTGTCAACTCTGGACATGTTGGTCGAGATCGTCATCCCCCTCAGCCGGCCGATCATCGTCACGCTCACCCTCATCACCGTGGTTTCGCAATGGAACTCGTTCATGTGGCCACGGATTGTGACGTCTGGCACACAGTGGCAGGTCCTCACCGTCGCGACGGCGGCACTCCAAGGACAATACAACAGCCACTGGACCCTCGTCACCGCCGCGGCCGTCATCGCGATGGCACCGATTGTGACCCTGTTTGTCCTCACGCAAAAGCACATCGTCCGCTCAATCCTCATCACGGGTTTCCGTTGACCTAACACCGCAATCGCCCCCGCGACGCGGCACGATGCCGCGCCGACCGGAGAGATCCAGGCAGAGTACGGACCCACCAGTCCGCCGAGTTTCACCTTCGCGGGCCAAAACGGGCCAATCTGGCCCCCAAACCTGAAACTCGACGTTCTGGCCGGGCGCTCGGGTCGCCGAGTTTCAGGTTTGAGGGGCAAAGACACCCGATTCAGCCCGGAAAGGTGAAACTCGGCGCTCTGTCTGGGCAGGCCACAGGGTCTCGGGGACGGCATGGGTCGCCGAGGCGCGGCAGGGCGTGGCCCTCCGGGGGAGCGTGGCCATGGCGGCGTGAGTGACCTACAATGTAGATCATGAGGTCAGTCGGGATCCGTGAACTGCGTCAGAATCCAGCCGGTGCGATAGCAGCGGCGAGAAGGGGCGAAGAAGTCATCATCACAGACAGGGGCGCTGAAGTCGCCCAGATCATCCCCCTTCCCGCGACGCGCCGCGAACGGATGGTCGCCGCTGGGCGTCTGCGCCCCGCGTCGCGCGACCATCGCGATTTCGGTCCGCCAGAGGAACTTGGCGAGGGTCAGCCATCTCCCAGTGAGGTTCTTGCCGAGATGCGTGATGCGGAGAGGTGGTAATGATGACGTGCTACGTCGACACGTCCGCGTTGGTGAAGGTTCTCGTCATGGAACCTGGAAGCGACAGTGCGCGGGCAATCTGGGCCCACATGCGCGAGCGCCCCACATCGAGCGCCATCGCCTGGACTGAGCTGTTGCGAGCGGTTCGGACGCAGCCGCTCGCCACCAAGGTTCGCGCGCGACAGCTTCTTGAATCTCTCGATCTGATTGTCGTGGACCTCGCTGTCCTCGACAGGGCAGCAGACCTGGACCCGGCGATACCGCGGAGCTTGGATGCGATTCATGTGGCGAGCGCGCTGACGCTCGGTGACGATCTCGAAGCTGTGGTGACTTTCGACGAACGAATGGCTGAGGCGGCCCTGCTCCTTGGGCTGCCCGTGCTGGGAGCTGGGGCCTAGGGCGCCACCCGACGGTGCAAGGGATCAGCCCAGTGCCGCTTCGGCGAGGGCGTCGAATGCCCGGTCGGCGACCGGGTCCACCACCTGGAGGCCCGGGTGGGCGTCGTGGAAGGCGACAATCTCGCGAGCCCCCTGCCAGAACGGCACCTTCTGGGCGTGGCCGGTGGCGATGGAACGGACCTTCGTGTTGTCGAAGATCACCGAATGCGCCTTGTCGCCCAACAGGTCCGGGCCGAGTTCAGGAAGTGCGCGAGCGATGGTGGCCGAGGCCACGTGGACCAGGTGCGGCGAGTGCACCCCGGCGGCATGCGCCAACTCGGTGTAGATGGCATCCCACGGCAACACTTCATCGCCGGTGATGTGGAAGACGTCCCCTACGGCACGCCGATCCCCCAGCAGCGGCACAAACCACGCCGCGAAGTCGCTCGCATGCGTGAGCGTCCACAGGCTCGTCCCATCGCCGAGCACGATGACGGGCGCGCCGCGACGCATGCGGTCGATGTCGGTCCATCCTCCGGCGGTCAACGTCATCCCGCCGTCGTACGTGTGGGAAGGGCGAACGATGGTGGCCGGGAAACCCTCCGAGCGGATCAGCCCCATCAGCAGGTCCTCGCATGCCGCCTTGTCACGCGAATACTGCCAGAACGGGTTCACCAAGGGTGTGGACTCCACGATGGGCAGGCGCGCGACCGGCTTGGAGTAGGCCGAGGCCGAGGAGATGAACACATATTGGCCGGTGCGTCCGCGCCACTGGCTGACACCGCGGGCCAGATGATCCGGTGTGTAGCTGAGGAAGTCGCACACCACGTCGAACGTGCGGCCCGCGAGAGTTGATGCGACATCGTCGCCGCGAATGTCCGCGGTCACGAGTTCCACGTCCGGGGGCAGAGGGCGCAGCGCCGATTGGCCACGGTTGAGGACGGTCACGCGGTGCCCGGTGGTCAACGCCCGCCGGACACAGGCATGGGAAATGGTGCCGGTGCCGCCGATGAACAGGATGGTCAGGGACATGGGTTTCCTTTCGAGTGGTCCGGCATCACCAGCGGTGGTGGACCGCGGCGCGCACGGTGGAATCGTAGACGGCCTGCAGAGCGTCGAGCGTGGCGCCCGACAGCCGCGGCAACCCTGCGGCGACCACGTTGGAGCGGACGTGGCTGGTCGATGACGCGCCTGGGATGACGGTGCTCACGCCCGGCTGATCGAGAACCCAGCGCAGGGCGAGTTGGGAGGCCGATGGCGCATCCGGCAGAGTGTGGGCGATCGCCTCGACCTGAGCCGCCGCCTCGAGGCCAGCTTCGTAGGGGACGCCGGAGAACGTCTCTCCCTGATCGAAAGCCTCCCCGTGCCGGTTGAACGTCCGATGATCGGTGGGTGCGAACACCGTGTCCTTGGTGAACTTGCCGGTCAGCAGGCCTGATGCGAGCGGCACCCGCGCGATGATGCCCACCCCCGCGGCGGCCGCCGCTGGCAGCACCCGTTCCAGGGGTTTGCGGCGCAGGACGTTGAGGATGATCTGGACACTCGCCACACCGGGATGGCCGATGGCGGTCATCGCCTCGCCGGCTGTCTCCACCGATACGCCGTAGTGGGCAATGATGCCGTCTGCCTGGATGGCGTCGAGAGCGTCGAAGACGTCCGGGCGGGAGTAGACGGAGGTGGGTGGGCAGTGCAGTTGGACCAGTGGGATCGTGTCCACCTGCAGGTTGGCGCGCGATCGGTCCAGCCAGGCGCGGAAGTTGGCCTCGTTGTAGGCTGCGGCCACGTGGGGGTTGGCACGGCGCCCCATCTTGGTCAACACCGTGATCCCGGCGGGGTAGTCGGTGCCGTGCTCCGCAAGGAAACGCCCGATCAACGCCTCGCTTCGGCCGTCGCCGTACACGTCGGCCGTATCGAACACGGTGACGCCGGCGTCGGCGGCGGTCGCCAGGATCGCCATCGCCTCCGTGTCGCTGAGATCTCGCCATGTCGGTCCGAATTGCCAGGTACCGAGTCCGATGACGGACACGTCGACGCCGGTCTTGCCTAAGGTGCGCTGTTCCATGGCCTCCAACCCTAGACGCGCGCGGGCGACGTCGCCGTGACCATGGCCGGGATCGCCATCGTCGGTGCACGTCTCATCCCATATGCGCCGTGGCGGCCCGGATCACCTCCGGAGCGATGAGGATGCGATGGTGACCGTACCCTTGCGTAGGCATGAGGCGTGAGCCCGGCCAGCGCGCCTCGATGTCCGTCGCCGTCGCGAACGGGACTTCCTTGTCGGCGCGAT
This sequence comes from Bifidobacteriaceae bacterium, assembly GCA_031266115.1. Classification (GTDB taxonomy): domain Bacteria; phylum Actinomycetota; class Actinomycetes; order Actinomycetales; family WQXJ01; genus JAIRRT01. The sequence continues at coordinate 19,481 of JAISBQ010000253.1, read as the reverse complement.
CGTGGACCACCAGCGCCGGTGGCAACGCGCCTGTGGCTCCCATGGCGGCGATGTCGAAATCGGCCACGGTGCGATGGGCCCAGCGTTCCATCGCGTGGATCATCAGGCGAATTGTCCGCGGGGGGAACCCGAGTGACCGTCCGAAATCGGCGGCGATGGCGCCCATGTCGGGGTTGGGGGCGATGAAGGCGAGGCGCTCAGCGCTCAGACCCGATTCGAGGATGGACCTGGCCGTCGCGCCGCATCCCAGCGAGTGGGCAATCACGCCACGCGCCGGACCGACGATGGCGGCCACCGCCTTCAGTGAGCGGATCATCTCGCCGCCTGAGGAATAGCCCGCACCGTGCTCGCCGGGATCCGAATCGCCATGGGACAGGCAATCGAATGCCACGGCGCGCAGCCCCGCTTCGACGAGAGGCGGCACGAACGATGCGACCTGTCCCCGCCACCCGCCCCACCCGTGGACGAGGTAGACCACGGGAGCGTCGGCAGGCCCCCACGATTCGACAGTGAGGTGGTGGGTGTCGTCGACGGCGATGCGCGCCATCTCGCCGGGATGAGGCCGGTTGTCCTTGCGTCGGGCCTGGTTGCGTGGGAGGCGGCACCACAGGGCGGCACCGGTCTTCGCGGCGAGGCGAGGAGTGAGGTAGCCGCCGCCAATGAACCCGGCCTTGATGAGGGACTTCATGAGGGCGTTCGGTTGGTTCCCACCAGGTTGACGGCCGGGGCGGTCGGGGCTGGACGGCGTGGACGGGGCGGCCATGGGGTCGGGGGTGCCGGCTGGGTCAGGGGTCGGTTGGGTCACCGGGTCAATCTAGTACTCCGGCGTTCGCCCGACGGAACCGCTGAACAGCGCAGGCGTCGGCGGGTGGGACCGTACAATGGGCGCCGTGCCGACGGAGCATGACGTCCTTCAGCGCTCCCGGCGCCGGCGTGGGGCGCGACACCTGTGGATACCCCGAGATGGGGGCACGGGTATGGACGCCGCCGCAGACGCCGCCGCGGGTGCTTTCGCCGGGTGGGTGCGCCGAATCTGGAGCGTGGCCCGGCATCGTCCTGGCGGTGTGGCCGTAGCCGGGTGGCTGGCTCTGCGGCTGGTGGCGCTCGCGGTCTATTGGTGGGGGCTGCCGGACGAATCGACCATCCATCCGCTGCACCAGCTCGCGTTGTTCGGGGACACGAGTTGGAACGCCACCATCGCCGAACGCGGCTACGACGAGTGGACGGCGGACCACCAGGTCAACCTCGCCTTCTTCCCCGTCTATCCCATGGCCATCCGGTTGGTGGCGGCCATCATCCCGGCCGGGACCATGTCTGTTCCTGCCGCGGCGGTACTGGTCGTGTGGCTCGCCGGAATGGGGGCAGCATGGGCAATCTTCGCCGTCGCCCGCGAGGTCATGCCCGCGCGGGCGGCCGTGGTCGCGGCGATGGCATGGGGCGCGTTGCCGATCGCGATCGTGGAATCCGGCGGGTTCAGCGAATCGCTGTTCACTCTTCCCGCCGCCATCGCGCTGAGGTGTGTGTTGCGCCGACAGTGGGCCTGGGCCGGCCTCGCGAGCCTGGTCGCCGGGCTGACGCGGCCCACGGGGATCGCCTTGTGGATCGTGGTCGGTCTCGCCTGCGCGATCGCCCTGGTCCGGCGCCGGACACCGGGCCGCGAGCGCCTGCATGCCGCCGCCGGCATGGTGATGGCGCCGGCGGGGTGGACCGGATTCGTCCTGTGGGTCGGATGGCGGGTGGGCCGGCCGCTGGGATACCTCGACGTCCAGGGCAGCGGTTGGGGCTCGCGTCTGAACCCGCTGAGCGAGTTTGTGCACCGCCTCGCCGATGCGCTCGCGCAGCCCCACTACCTCAACGTGACCGTGGTCGCGGTCACGGTGGCCGGGGCGCTGATCTGCCTCGCCGCGTGCTTCGCCCAGCGGATGCGATGGCCGCTCGTCGCCTACGCCTGCGGGATCGTGCTGCTTGCGATGACCAATGCCTCCTACTGGGTCTGCTTCCCACGGTTCATCCTGCCGGCCTTCCCTCTCCTGTTTCCTCCGGCGCGCGCGTTGGCCGCGCAAAGGCCATGGTTCATCGCGATGGTGCTGCTGGCGGCAACCTGGGTATCGGGGTGGATTGGCGCCTGGTTTTCCTCGATCGGCGGGGCGACCGCGTTTCCCTGACCAGCGCCGAGGACACCACGGCGCCGCGGGCGAACAAGGGGCATCCCCCCAGCACTCCACCAAACCATCAAGTTTTTCAGGTTTGCGGGCCAGATCGGCCGGTTTCGGCCCGGAAAGGCGAAACTCGGCCATCCGGAGACCGGTAGACGGGGGCTGAGGGGTCGCAGCAGGCGGGTCGGGGAGGGGGTATCGCGAGGGGCACGCGGGGATGGCCCGGTGTGTGGAGGTCGTGGCCCTGCTGGGCGATCGTGTGGGCATCGAGAGTGTCGAATACCAGGTTCCGGAACCCTCGGGCGAGATCGACATTGTCGGATACCAGGCTTCCGCCGCCCCTGGGGCCCGGTTTTCGGCATCGGACCCTGGTATTCGACAATCTCGATCCGGTGACACCCCTGTGGAGCCTGGTATTCCGCAATCTCGATGCGCTCCCACGACCCCTCCCCCTGAGACCCGATCTCTGGCCTGTCCTCGTCGCCCAGTTTCAGGTTTGAGGGCCACCCCAGACACCACCGGCCAGTTTCAGCCCGCACAGGTGAAACTCGCGTCACATCCGCCTCGGACGCCTCATCCGTCCGTACCAGCCCACGGGTCAACGACTTCCGACATCGCGTGGGCCCGCGGGCGAACGGAGCGACCATCCAGCCAAGTAGGGTGGGGCCGGCGTGGGGTATCGACGGCACGACAGAAGGGATGCTGCGGCGCATGGGAGCACGGCGACGTCGCCCCGGTGACGATGAGCGTCACGAGAGCGTAGGGCACCTGGCCGCCCGCGCCATCCGGATGGGTCCGGCGCAGGTGGTGCGCGCCATCGTCCGCCGGAGTCTGTTCGCCGCACGGTGGCGCTACTGGTACTACATCGCCGCCTACGCGTTCGCCCGGCGCCTCATTCAGGTGGACCCGCGGCAGGTGGCGTTCCTGTCCGATTCACGCGGCGAGCTCACCGGGAACCTCGCCGATCTGCGCGACGAGATCGCCAGGCAGTCTCCGTCGACGCGGGTGGTCCCGGTGTTGCGGGCGTCGGGCCGAGGGTTGCGCTCGCTACGTCAGGCGTTGGGCTTGCCTGCGGTGATGGCGCGCAGCCGCGTGATAGTCCTCGACGATTTCTACCCGATGATCTACCACGTCACCCTGCGTCCCGAGACCGAGCTCGGCCAGGTGTGGCATGCCGTGGGCGCCTTCAAGCGGGTTGGTCATTCGCGGGCGGGTCTGCCGGGCGGCCCGGTGCCGGGTTCGCGCATCCACCGCAACTACACCTGGGCGACCGCCAGCGCCGAGGGCGTCCGCGCCGACGTCGCCGAGTCCTTCGGGATTCCCCGCACGCGGGTGCATGCGCTGGGCGTGCCGCGCACCGACGCCTTCTTCGACACCGATGCCGTCGCCGCCACCCGCGCTCGCGTCCGCGCACGATTCGGCGTGGCGGCCGGCTCGAAGATTGTCCTGTTCGCGCCGACGTTCCGGGGCCACGGGGAGCGGACCGCCCACTACGACGCGTCCTGGGTGGACTGGGCCGGCCTGGTCCGGGATCTTGCCCCCGAGTGGACGCTCGTGGTCAAGATGCATCCCTTTGTCGGGTCACTCGCGCCCGAGGCGCGAGTGCCGGGCTTGATTGACGTCACCGATGAACGCGAGATGACGGAGTTGCTCATCGCCGCCGACGCCCTGGTGACCGACTACTCCTCGTCGATCTTCGAGGCCGCTCTGTTGCGGCGGCCCATCGTGTTTTTTGCGCCTGACCTGGATGAATACACGGTGAGCCGCGACTTCTACCGGCCGTTCGAGCGGTATCTCATCGGGCCGGTGGTCGCTGAATCGCGTGGCTTGGCGGCGGCGATCAGGTCCGCCACCATGGACGATGACGTCCTGGCGCCTTTTCTCGCCGAGTTCGCCTCCGCTTGCGATGGGCGTTCGACCCGGCGGATCACCGAACGCCTGATCCTGGCGGGTGCGCCCATCGGGGGTGAACGGTGAGGGGTCGGGGCGTGGCTCACGGGAGAGCCAGAGCCGCGCGGGGGCTGCGGCAGCGTATGCGCGTAGCCGGGAGCGTTGTGCCTGCGCGGCTCATGCAGGTCGGTCTCCAGGCAGCGGGCTGGATGGTTCGCGTGGGGTGTCGGCCACGGCGGCGGGTGGTGATGCTATCGCGCGAACAGGTCGGGGAGCCGGAAGACTTTCGCCTCCTGCGTGAGGCCTTGTGGCGGCGGGATCCGAGGCTCGACGTGATGGTCGATGCCCGTTTCCAAACCCCAGGTCTGCGGGGATGGCTGCGGTTCTCGGCGGGCACCCTGGCCCAACTGCGTCTCGCGGCGACCGCACGAGTGGTGGTGGTGGACACGTATTCGCCCGTCGTATCCGGCGTGAGCTGGGGACAGCGCCTGCGCACGGTCCAGCTGTGGCACGCGTTGGGGGCGTTGAAGTGGTTCGGATGGGATGCCGTGGGGATGCCGGACGGCCGATCTCGCGCCATCGCCGAGGCCGGGAGGATGCATCGGGGCTATGACATGGTGCTCGTGAGTTCCGAACGGTGTCGCGACCCATATGCCTCGGCGTTCCGTGTTGTGCGTGAGCGGATCGCGATCGCCCCCCTACCACGGGTGGATCTGCTCCTTGACCCCCGCGCGCGTGAGTCCGTGCGCCGGCGCATCCTGGCGGCCTACCCCGACCTGGAGGGACGCACGATAGTCCTCTATGCCCCCACTCACCGCCCGGGCCGATCCACTCCGCCCGATGTCGCCGCCTTGGCCCGCGCTGCGGCGAGCCGAGGGTTGACCCTGATCCACTCGCGGCACCCGTTGGCGCCCGCCGTCCGCGGAGTCCGCAGCGCCGACGGGTTCACGACGGCCGAGCTGGCCTCGGTGGCCTCGGCATTCGCCACCGACTATTCCTCGGCGGTGTTCGAGGCGGCACTGCTCGGCGTGCCCTGCTACTTCTTCGCCCCGGACCTGGAGGCGTACCGACGGGACCGCGGCCTGTACACCGACATCGCCCGCGAGACTCCGTTCCCGGTGGTGAGCGATCCGGGTGAGCTGATGGACGCCATCGTCGGTGGGGCAAGTACCGAGGAGGACGCTCGTGCTTTCGCGCGGGAGTGGATCACTGTGCCCGGCGAGGGCGTTCGCCCGGGTGATCGCCCGTGTGCAGACCAGGTTGCTGGTCTCGTCCTCGACCAGCTCGCCCGGACCCGCTGACCGCCCGAGGGCGGCGGGCGATGGCGCGGCCCGCAGCGCCGCCCTAGACTTGCCGGGTCAAACCCACACCAGGAATGCCGATGAAGCTCTTTGTTCAGATCCCATGCCTCAACGAGGAGGCGACTCTGCCGCACGTGCTGGCCACCATCCCCCGGCGCATCGACGGCGTGGACACGGTGGAAATTCTGGTGATCGACGATGGCTCGACTGACCGGACGGCCGAGGTGGCCCGGAATCTCGGCGTGGTCCACGTTGTTCGCCACACCAGCACCATGGGTCTGGCGCGAGCCTTTCGCGACGGCGTGGATTACGCTCTCGCCCACGGGGCCGACATCGTGGTCAACACCGACGGAGACGACCAATATCCGCAGGCGAGGATCGGCGATCTGATTCAGCCGATACTGAGGGGTCAGGCCGAGCGTGTGGTTGGGGATCGCCAAACTGCGACCATCTCCCACTTTTCGCCCGTGAAGAAGGCGATGCAGAGGATTGGGAGTTACGTGGTCAATGCGGCCGCCGGGACCGCGTTGCCCGATGCCGCCAGCGGATTTCGCGCCTATTCTCGCGGCGCCCTGATGCGACTCAACATCATCACCAGGTTCAGCTACTGCATGGAGACCATCATCCAGGCGGGGAACAAGCGTTTGCGGATCGCGAGCATTCCCATCACGACGAATCCGAAGACACGCGAATCGCGGTTGTTCAAGAACATTGGGCAACACATGGTGAAGTCCGGACAAGCCATTGCCCGTTCCTATGTCATGTACAAGCCGTACATGGTGTTCGCCACCATAGGTGCCGTGCTGGGAGTTGCTGGGCTCTTGCCCTTTGCGCGGTTCTTGTACTATTGGGTGACCGGATCCCCAGACGGCCATATCCAATCCCTGGTCTTCGGTACGGCGATGCTCACCGGGTCGTTGCTGTGCTTCGCACTGCTCGTGATTGCCGATCTGCAACGCTCCAACCGTGCCCTGCTGGAGGACGCGCTGGAGCGGATCAAGCAGATGCAGTACGCCCCGGCCGCTGGCGAGGCCCAGGATCAGGAATCCGCCTCGCAGGTTGCCCCGCCGCGAGTGTGAGCGCGTCCTCGCGGGTCAAGACGCGACTTTGTCGGCGGTCGCCCGCCCCAATGATCAGCGGCCGGCCTGCTCCGCGACCCCCAGCACCCGCGGGAGTCCGCGACCCGATGACCTAAAGCCCAGACCCTCCCTGACCAACTCGGTCATCCACATGCCCTCCTCGTTGGTCCAGATTAGCCCCACGTCCTTCAACAGCGCGACCTGGTCAGCGGCCAGATAAAGGTTCACTGCCAATGGTATCTTCCGGTCATTTTGAGGGATAGCCCCGAGTTGCGCCAGTGCCTTACGCGCCTTTGGCATCTCTTCATTAATCTCGCGGATCTTCATATCACCACAGGGTTTCACTGCGCGTCGCATTCCGCCGGGTGTCAAGATGCGATCTGCCCATCCTCTTTCTTTCGCCGATGCGTCCGCGGCCTCAGCCAAGAAGCGAACCACGTCCCGAGCCTGAATGTCACCATTGAAATCTGATAGGACGGCCAATACCCATTTCAGCGACCTGGCCTTCCTCGACTTGGTCGTTCCCATCTTCTCACCCCAGATAGGAAGCATATCCCCTGTGAGGTCCTCCAACGTCTTGCGTTGGATCAGCTCCGACTCTTCTGAGGTCAGAGTCTTAGGATTGCGGTCAGCGACTTGCGTGATCCAATAGGCCAACCGCACAGCTTCTTCACGGTCCCACGACAGCGCATAGTCCTGATATCTAGCCAGTAGCTGATCGGAGTTCTGCTTGAAGGCGGCGCGGACCTGATCTTCACGCACAAAGACGATCAGCCCCACTTGTCCGCCGGGAAGGCGGCGCAGCCAGTCGAGTGTTCCGGTGATGAGGGCACGAAGTCCTTGCTGCTGTTGAGGCTCATCCTCGACTTCTTGGAACGCATCTTCAATGCCATCGATAACAAAGACGACACGTCGGCCTTTCACGATGTCGGGAAATCTTGACTCGACATCAGCCTCGTCGACATCGCCACAATCGATTGAGCGGGCCAAGAGGGTAAGCCACCGTCTACGCCAATCGGCCTCGGAGGCTTCTGTAGAAAGATAGTCGCCGATCGTTTCGCGCGCACGCGATACGCGATCAAGCACATTCCTGTCCGGGTTTGCCTCGTCGATTCGATGTCGTGTTGCATCTCCCAAGTTTGCAGATGTCAGTACAGGGACAACGGTCGCATCTCTTGCGGATGACCCTGGAAGGACAAGGCGAGCATAGGCCCGCCAGTCTCCCGCATAAATCATCTGGAGCTGGGCAAAGGTCTTACCAGCACCCTTCTTCCCGACGACCAAACATAGCGGAAGCTGTTCCCGATGCGCATTGACCAGGCGACGCAGCGACGTGGTGGCGAGGAACCCATCGCCCGTCTCACCTTCTGCATGGACGAGCTTGTCGGCGTGATCAGCTAGTGCCTGTCGACGATCTTTCTGATCGAGTATCTGTACCGTGGATAGCGTCTCATCCGACGAATCTAGGCTGCTGGCTAGATCCTCGGCGAACTGGTCCATGACGCTGGACAAGCCGACTTTTTGGATCCGGATCAGGACATGAGTCCAGCGCTCAGGGAGTTGCAGGAGGTCCTCTCTGAAAGGGCTCATGAGCGGTTCGAGTGCAAGACCAATCGCCGCGGCATCGGACAAATCGTCGTCCCCCGTAAAGCGCATATGGCCGAGTTCTTCGACAACGGGACCAAGCTCGTACTCAAGGGCTTCGGTTTCTCGTTCCCGATACTGTGTCACGAGGAGTTTGGGCAGCGGATCGTCCGAGCGGAGCGGTGCTAGCCGTGAGAGTTGGCGCACGACCATTCGGGTGCCGGCCAGCGATTGTGCGCTGGCACTGGTGACAAGCAGCTTTTGCACACGGCGATCGAGGAGTATCGGTGAGGACAGTTCGCTGATACCCGCACGCAGATCGACAATCGCCACTTTCGCCCCCAGTGCGTCGGCGAGGGCAGCGATCGACTCGGTCAGGCGGTAGGGATTCGATGCTCCCTGAACCAGATTGAGTGGCTCCAGAAGTGGGGGACGTAGACGGGCGAGGTCTCGGCGGGTCGGCAGGACGGTGATGCCTCCCACTGACTGTCCAGCAAGGTAGGGCAGCGCTATGGCCACAGCCTCGTCGAAGGAGCCAGTGGGGCTGGCGTGGAGGATGGCGAGATAGTCCTCGAAGCTGAAGTCGGACTGGCTCGCGGAGCCGGGGCGCATCCACGAAATGCCCGGTGCTTCAAGGTCGGCGTCCACCAAGAGCACGCCAGTGCGTTCCGCAAGCGCCTTGGCCAGAGCGACGGCATGGAGCGTCCTGCCAACCCCTCCCTTGAAGGAGTGGGTCGCAACCACCTGAACGCCCCCGGGGAACGCCTCGCCCGGCTCGGGAAGCGGGTCAGCCAACGAGGAGGTAATGCGGGAAACCCCCCAGCGGGGAACCCTAGCGGGAACCGGGCGCGAGCCCTCGGCGATCCGAAGATCAAGCCAGCGCCCGGGACTGTCAGGTGGGCTGTCGAGCCGAACCTGATAGACGCCCTGCGCCGCCGCACGGACCGACAGAGGCCCAAGCGAACCCTCCAACCACGTCGCAATGACGTTCGGCTCAGTGTCCGCTTCAACGGTCATCTCGGCGGAGTCCCAGTATGCGCTCCACTCGTGCAGCCACTTTGGCCACAGGCCATCTGAGGCCAGCGCAGCCATGTGATCATCCAAGTCGATCCAGGTAAAGATGTGATCGGGAAAGGTGATCGGCTCAGGCGACGGCGTCATAACGACAACTCATTTCTGGCCCAATCCCTCAGCCGGTCAAGTAAGACCTTCACGCGAGCGTTCGAGTCGTCGGTCAGGTTGGCGCCATAGCGCCACACCTCATGAGTCCGAGCCAACGAGACCTTGGGCATGGGACGCCCCTGATTGGCCCGACGATCATACGTCGCCTCCACATCGCGGCCAACTTCGGCAGAGACTCGCAACGACTTCGTCAGCGCACCGAGATCGTGACTGCGAAGTGAATCGTCAAGCGCTTCGGTCGACGCGGCGTTCCTTTGGCGTAGCACGACTGCCTTGAGCGCGCACTCGGTCGCGTAGAAGAGAAGGAGCATCGCAGAGCGGTTGCCGCGAGGCGTGATCTGCGCTGCGGCGGCCTCATGGTGCCTTACCGCCCTGCGAAGCTCCCGGAACGAGACATGGACGCGAGTGGAGGTCACCGGGCCAGACTACTCGTGTGCCCCCTGCGCCAAGCGCGCTGGCCCTGATCGGAAAGCGGATCACAGGCGACAACCGGGCGCCGGGTCACCCTACGGTCCGAGGAGGGCGGCGGGGACCACCTGGACGCCGTCGGGGCGGTGGTAGGCGAACTCCCCCGCGGTGACGACGATCTTGGCGACGGGGCGGTCGCGATACGCGCCGGCCAGCCAGTTGAGGTGGCGCACGTCGTGATCGTCGAGGGTGGCAGACAGCTTGACCTCAACGGCGATGATGGCGTCGTCGCCCTCGACGATGAAGTCGATCTCGCGGGATCCATCATGGGTTCGCAAGTGGAATAGTTCGGCGCCGGCGCTGAGCGCGTAGGTGTGGAGGCTGAGACCGACGAGTGCCTCGAAGAGGCGGCCGAGGATCGCCCCCTTTTGCGGCCCCAGCGGCACCGGTCCGGCCTCGGTCAGCAGACGCGCCTCAGTCAGACGCAGCAGGCGCGCGGCGATCGCCGGATCAACGAGGAAATGCTTCGGCGTCCTTCCGAGCCTCTTCAGCCCTGACCCTTCGGGCGTCCACGCCGGCACGGGATCCAGGAGCCACAGTGAGGCGAGCGTGTCACGGTAGGCGGCGGCCGTGCTCTTGGCTGGCTTATCGCCCTGCTCGGGCACGGCAGCATCGAGGATCTTCTCGTAGCGCGCCGTGCCTGCTGTCGCTCTGGCATAAGCGCGCAACCAGCTGCGCAGTGCCTGAGGCCGACGCACCATCGTGCCCTGCTCGGGAACCTCACGGTCAACGATCGTCGCGATATACCCGTCCAGCAACCGTGGGCGGCTCGTGGGCGTGTGGGCACGGATTCCTGGAAAGCCTGAGGCCGTGATCTCGCGGACGTAGTCACGCAGTGTGACATCCGTGTGAGCGCGGATAGCGGCATCCGGCTGCATCAAGAGATCCGCGACGCTAAGGCGTGGTTCGGCGATACCGCGTTCCGCCAGCGACAACGGTCGCATCTGCAGCCGAACCATCCTTCCGGCGCCTGAGTGAACGCTGGCGCCACGAGGAACCGCGCTGCCGGTCAGGATGTACTGCCCGGGGGCTGCACTGGCATCGACCTGACGGCGCACCCAGTCCCACACGGATGGGACACGCTGCCATTCGTCGATGAGCACGGGGTGGGCGGCCTGGGCGAGCAGTGCGGGGTCGAGACGGACGCTCGCCGCAGTTGGTTCGCTGTCCAGGGCAAACAGCGAACGTGCGACGCGGCTGGCAGTCGAGGTCTTCCCCACCGCTTTGGCGCCATCGACGGCGACGGCGGGCAGTGAGGCAAGGACTTCCGCGAGGCTGGCATCAAGAATTCGTGGAAGGTACTCAGTCACGTCTTGGCCTCCAACCATCCCGTTTGAGGCAAGTCAACCATCCCGTTTGAGGCAAGACGACCCACTGGGGACGAGCGAGTGACATCAGCCGAGGTCGGGTCAACGCCCCCCAAGCTGGCCTGGCGGAGTGATCACATCGCGCAACACCTCGGCGAACCGGGCGGTGCCGAGGGTGCGGTCCACATGCTCGCGCGCGTCGCGCGCCACGCGCCGCCACAGGGCATCGTCCGAGTCCATCTGGACGATGGCGGCCGCGAACCCTTCTGCAGAATCGGCCACCATCGCGGTCTTGCCGTCCTCGAGCCCCATACCCTCCGCGCCCACCGACGTGGTGATGACCGGGATCCCGAAGGCCATGGCCTCGCCGATCTTGCCCTTGACTCCGGCTCCATACCGCAGCGGCGCGATCGCCATCCGGGCCGAAGCATAGACTCCCGCGAGACTCTCAACCCAGCCGAGATACTCGACGCCGGGAGGCGCTTCGTCGATCAGGATGTCTGGTGGGTTCTTGCCGACAATGCGTACCGGCATGTCAGGGAGCGTGCGGCGGACGAGCGGCAGCACTTCGGCGACAAACCACCGCACCGCGTCCTGGTTGGGAGTGTGGGCGAAGCTACCCACGAAGACTATGCCGTCGCGGCCTTCAACGCCGGCGATCGCTTCATCGGCGAGGCGCTCGTGCACATTCGACAGGACCTGGATATTGGCCTCGGGGACCAATGGAGCCAACAAGTCCCTCTCCACCTGCGAGACCACCAAGGTGGTCTCGCTCGCCCGGATCATGGCCAATTCCAACTCGCGGGTCAGGCTGGCGGCGGCTAGAGCGCCAGGTGTGGGCGCGATGCCGGCCTCGCGTTCGAGCCGCAGGAAGTGTAGGTCCACCGTGTCGAAGATCAACGGAACCCCCGGCAAGGCCGCTCGGACCACGGGGGCGAACGCGAGGGCTGTGGGAATTCGCGATACGATCACCGCCGAGACTGATCCATCCAGCGCCGCGAGAAACTCGGGCCAATCGTGGGGACCGTAGGCGACTTCCACGCCCATCGCGCGCAGCGCGGCACCCTCACGTGTGCCGACTCGTGGTAGGTGCGGAATGAAGAGGACTCCATGCCCCTGGCGAATCAACTCCTTGATCAGCCCGGTCATTCTCACAGAGCCAGAATCCTCATTCGGGTCGGGGATGAGGTGGTCGATCACCACAACGAGGTCTCGCCCCTGATGCGCGCGGGCGGCGCGCTCAACCAATTCAGGTGCGGGGGGTAGCTGCCACGTCAAGACTCCGGCCCATTTTTCCCGGAACTTGAGTTGATTGACCACCTGATAGGCTTTGATTCCTGTCGACTCGTCCGTGCCATGGGATACGCCCTCGTCGTGAATCACCACCGCGCGCGGATCGTAGACCACCGAATAGCCGGCAGCGCGCACGGCGAATGCCAGATCTGTATCATCGTAGTACGCGGGGGCGAAGGTCTCGTCCAAGCCACCCAACTCATGCAGAATCGAGGCGCGGACAACGATGGCGGCTCCCGAGCAGTAGTCGACAACTCTCCGGTAATTGAACTCCGAGTTCGCCGCTGGATGGCCATGGCCATAGTTGAATCCGGAACCATCGGAGAAAATGATCCCGCCGGCCTCTTGAAGCTGACCGTCGGGATAGATGAGTTTCGCGCCCACTAGCCCTACGCCATCGTCCGTCAGTGTTTCCACCAGGGGGGCCAGCCAATCTGGGGCGACACGGGTGTCGTTATTGAGGAGCGCAATATAGGTGCCGCGGGCGGCGGCGATTCCCGTGTTGCAGGCGCCCACATAGCCGGTGTTGGTCTCGTGACGGATCACCGTCACCCCCGATGCGCCGGCCAGGAGGTCAGCGGTGTGGTCCGGACCGGCATCGTCGACAACGATCACTTCGAAGCTGGGCTCCGGATCCGAGGCGGCCAACGCGAGGAGACAGGCACGGGTATGCGCCCAATGGCCGTACACCGGAATGACAATCGACACGAGCGGTCTCTCGTGCACCGCGAACGCGATTCCTTCGGTATTGGGAGAATCGTCTCCGCCGCGCTGCCGCAGGCAATAGACGACGGTGTTTTCTCCGGCCGGGACCGCCACCATTCCCCGGTAGACTTCAGGACTGAACCGCGGTGAAGGAGAACGCTTTTCGGCCTCCCCATACAGCAGATAGTGGACGAGCGGATTCATCTGGACCAAGGTGACGTCGGAATACGTGTCCAAGTAATAGTCACCGTCGAAAAGGTCGTTGGGTGCCAGGCGCCACGTCTGCGGGTGAGTCAGATAGTGGACGAGGGGATTTGCGCCATCGGGAGCGGCCTTGGCTGCTGGCGATGTGGGGTCGAAGGCGGGGTGCGGTGAGATGGCCGCACCATGGGTCAGATAGTGTTCCACCGCCACCATGTTCTCTGGGATATGACCCACACGACCGGCATACCAGCGTGGATCGAACAGCGGGTGAGGGGCGAGGCCCATCGCCGCACCGACCAGAAGATAATCGTCGAGCAGGGTACCGGCCCCAATATCGAGCGCGCCAAGGTCACCGGCGAGGTCGGGCCCAAAACGTTGTGCGGCATACCACTCCGGATCGAAGAGTGGGGCAACCGCTGCGTAGAGACGCGCCCGGCGCACAATAGCCTTCTCGGTGTAGGCCCAGCGCGCTGATTCTAAGGCGGTGGCGGTCCGTGCGGGCTCCTCGATCGCGGCCAAGGGAATCTCGGCTTTGGCTACCGCCGCCGAAGGCCGGTGCGCGCTGAGGAAATCCACCAAGGCGCCTTGCCGGGAGACGCCGCCGGCCACCGCACTGAAGAGGGCCAAATCCACCCGGGGGAAGGTCCCGCGCCCTTCGCGCCGGCCGGCACGGAGATAGTGAAGCAGGGGATGAGCCCCGGCCTGTGCGACGTCCGGGGATTCGCGCAGGTAGCGCGCGCCATCGAACAAGGGATTGGGAGCAAGCCCCCATGTTTCGGAGTGGCGCAGGTAGTACAGGAGCGGATTGCGCCCGGGCGGCGCGGCCTTCGCCGCGGGAGACGCGGGGTCGAAGCACGGATGTGGCGACAGGTGCGCGCCGCGCGACAAATAGTGCTCCACGAGCAGTTCACCCTTGGCCCGGTCCGGCCGCTGGGCGCGGTACCACACCGGATCGAACAGGGGGTGTGGCGGGAGGTCGAGCGCGGCACCGCATTCGATGTAATCCGTGAGCAGCTGACCGGAGTCGAGGTCCGTGGCGGGCGTCGACGGCGTGCCCGGCGCATCATCCGGCGTGAAGCGGCGCCGCGCGTACCAGCGGGGGTTGAAGAGCTTGGCGATCAGGGCGCGGCGCTGCTCGGGGCTCCGCCGGGTCGGCGCGCCGGCGTCGGACTTGCCTGCCGGTGGGCGTGGGCTGGGCGGCATTGCGCGGCTCCCTTAGCAAGTGCGATGCCAACTGGCGAGATACGAGGTGGCAAGGACGATCTGGCGCCGAGTGGGAGCACCGATGTCGAGGGCCACCAAGCCGGCAACGAGGCGCCAGCCTACCAGTGAGGGATCCAGCCGCGACGGACACTGAGGTTGACCCCCTTGGCGGACAAGGGTTAGCTCACGTGGTGGACATGAGGTCTGTGGCGTGGTGCGCGCCTCAGCCCGATTCCACTGGGCGAGCCCACGGAGCCACCACGCATGTCGCCTGGTCGAACGCGTTCGGCATCTCCAGGTGAACGGGTGCAGGGCCGGCCCAGCGGTCGCCGGCCTTGGCGATCACGGCCTCGTCATCTGGGTTCCAGGTGTGTCCGTCTGGGTAACGGCAGTAGACATAACCAAACCCATGCGTCCGATACACCAGCCCCCCGAGACGTTGCACCCGTTGCAGCAGCGCTCGATCCACCGAACGCGGCACCGGCCGCCACCCCCCCACTTCGCTCAGCGCCTGGCGCGTGATGGTCAGGGTGCCGCCGGGCACGAAGTGCGTGTAGCCCTCCGAGGTTCGCCGCTTCGCCGCCGTGGACAGATTCCGCGCCACGTAATACCGGTGCCACAACGCCATGCCGACGATGTCGGCCCGCGAGTACGCCTGGGCGAGCACCAGATCGGCGAGGTGATGGGTACCGTACCGATCGTCATCGTCCATCTTGGCGATGAGTTGGCCGTCAGCCATCGACGACAGGCGACCCAGAATCTCCCCCAGGGTGGCGCTCGGCGCGAAGCGGGCGGCACGGAGCGGGCGGCCACCCGCCCAAGCCTGGAGCTGGGGCAGGCCCGGAGCCTCGGCGTCGCCGTGGATGGCGACCAGAATCTCCATACGCGGATAGGACTCGGCGGCGATCTGGGGCACGATCACCGCGAGGTTGTCCGGCCGTTTCGTCGCCAGGACCACCGACACTTCCGGGGCGGCCACCAGCGGCGGGGGCGCCCCCGGATCGGCCGGCGCGAACCAGCGGGCGGCCAGCGAATGGGCCTGCAGGGCCCGTCGGCGCCCCCGGACCGAGCGCAACTCACCTTCCACGGCCAGTGCCTTGTCGGGGAACCAAGGGCTGGCAATCATCGTCGCCAGGTCCTCGTCGAGCCCCCGGGTGGCAGGCCGCGGAACCCCGTGCAGCACGGTCCCCGTGGCGGCGATCTCGGCGAGGCGGGCGGCCACGTGAGGGACGTCATCGTCGGTGGAGGGGGTCAAGGCGCGGCAATCCAGGGACGAGGCGCAGCGGTGAAGCCACGCGACTTGCCGCCGGGTGAGCGGTCGATCCACCGGGAGAGCCACGGCGGCGCGCTGCCTCGACGGTGGCGTCGGGGTCAGGCGTATGGTGCCTGACTCCATGGTGGCGCTGGCCTGGCGGGTTGCGCGGAACGGGGGTCTGCCCACGGGGTTGTGGACGGTGAGGTCGACGAGTGGCCGCGGGGTGCGCACATGCACGCGGGTGAGGGAATCCGAGCCGGGTTCGGGGACCTGACCCAAGTCGGCGACCAGATCCCAGGGGGGCACGGTCGGGTCCGAGGCGTCGCCGCCCTCCGGATCCGGGACAGCGAGCACCGTAGGTGCTTGCGTCAATGGCTCGGGCGTCTCGACGCCGATGGCGGCCCGCGCCTGAGCCAGACGGGCGGGCAGCGGTTCGGCCACGCCAGCCAGCGCGTGGGCGAACGCGGCGAGAGGGGCGGCCTCGGCCAACGTGAGTCTTAGGGTGAGCCCGCCACCGGCGTCGTCGCGGGTGACGGTGAAGTCAGCGAGGGTGCCGAGCGCGGGAAGCCTGGGGCGCCACCCCGGAGCCGGCGGGGTGTAGGGGGCGATGTGCACCGCGACGGTGTGTCCGTGCCACACGTCCGGGTCCGCCCACGCCAGCGCCCGGAGAGTTGCGGCATCGGGCACGGCGATGTCGAGCCGGTCGCTGCCGGCGTGCGGCGCGAACTGTGGCCCCAGGGGTAGCGCGAGATCGACACTAAGGTCAAGGCGCGGCTGGCGCCGGAAGACGGACATCGCCACTAGCCTCTCACGCCGGCCACGCACGGTGGTTGCCGAGTTGAGCCATTGAGTCCTCACAACGCCGGATCCACGACTCGAACCCTCGGACTCGCCGTCTCCGGGGGCTCCGCAGACCGCCGAGTTGAGTGTTTGGGCTCCCGGGAGGGAGGATTTGCTACCCGACGGCTCAACTCGGCACCAACTACCCGAGGTCCAGGCCTCCCGCGCCAGTCCACCAGGGCGGGCAGTAGGGTTGGGGCGTCGTTGGCGTCCCACTTCGAGGTGGGGCCGGCCCGATCCGAGGAGCCCCAGCGTGACACCGTCCGGTCCTGCTGCACACGCGGTAGACCGCACGGGAGCGACGGACCGGGTCCAGGGCCGGCGGGTCGCCCGCGAGCGGGCGGGCCCTTCCCTTGCGGTGGACGGGTTGGCTCTGGCGCGGGGCACCGGGGACCTTCCACGAGCGGTGGATGTCGTGATCATCGGCGCGGGGATCGTCGGGGCAGCCTGCGCCCGGGCGCTGGCGCGGGCCGGGGTCGGCGTCGCGGTCCTCGACAAGGGCCAGCCGGGGGCAGAGACAAGCGCCCACGGTGAGGGCAATCTCCTCGTCTCAGACAAGGGTCCTGGGCCCGAACTCGACATGGCCCTGGTGTCGCTGCGTCGCTGGGCCGAGCTTGCCGCCGAGCTCGCCGAGGAACTCGGCCCGAGGTTCCCCGGCCTGGAGTTTGAGCGCAAGGGCGGGATTGTCGCCGTCGCTTCGCAGGACGGTGCGGCGCGGCTGGGTGAGTTTGCCCGAGCCGGGCGGGGCGCCGGCGTGGACGCTGTCAACCTCAGCGAGGACCGATGGCGGGAACTCGAACCGGACCTGGCCGACGGGATCGTCGCGGCGGTCCACTACCCGCAAGATGCGCAGCTTCACCCGGTGATCGCCACCCAGGCGCTGCTGGCCTCGGCGCGCCGCGCCGGTGCCACTATCCACCCCGGTGTCGAGGTGACTGGGCCCCTCGGCGGGCGTGGGGGACGGCTTGGCGGTGTGCGAACCACGGCCGGAGATGTGTCAGCGGCCGGTGTGGTGCTCGCTGCCGGGCCATGGTCCGGTGAGGTGGGTCGGCGCCTCGGCGTGGACCTTCCCGTGTCCCCTCGGCGTGGGATGGTGCTGGTCACCATGCCGATGCCACGGCGGGTGCGGCACAAGGTGTACGACGGCGACTACGTGGCCGCGACCCAGTCCGCCGCCGCGGGGTTGCGGGTGAGCGCCGTGGTGGAATCGACGCGCGCCGGGACGGTGCTGATCGGATCGAGCCGCGAACAGGTCGGCTTCGACGCTGGCCTACGCCCAATGGTGCTCGCCGAGATCGCCCGCCGGGCGATCTCCCTGTTTCCCTTCCTCGCCGAGGTCGGTCTTATGCGTGCCTACCTGGGCTTTCGCCCGTTCGTACCGGACCATCTGCCGGTGATCGGAAGCTTCGATCGCCTACCCGGTCTGTGGTGCGCGACCGGACACGAGGGCGCTGGGATCGGTCTCGCACCGGCCACCGGTGATCTGGTGGCCGAGTTGATGGTCGGCGCCGGCTTGCCGGATAGGCCGAGCGCGGCCGGATCGTCGATCGATCCCACCCCGTTCTCGCCCGAGCGTCCGTCGCTCAGCGCGGCCGCGGCCGCCACGACGACGGCCGCACGCCCTCCATCACCGGCCCGCGCGCGGCCTCCCCACATCGGTCCGGGCTCCGGACCGCGGGCACCCGCATCACCGCGGCGCGGCGGCGACATCGTCATTCGGTTCGAGGGCGAGGCCGTGCGGGGCAGGGCTGGCCAGACCGTCGCCGGGATCCTGCTTGGTGGCGGGTATCGCGCGTGGCGCACAGCCCGGTCAGGTGCCCCACGTGGCGTCCTGTGCGGCATCGGCGTCTGCTTCGACTGCCTGGTCACCGTCAACGGCGACCGTGACATCCGCGCATGCCAGCGCCGCGCCCACGACGGCGACGCCGTGAGCCGCAACCCAGCGGCGGTGACCTCATGACCAGGGTGACGGTCACCTCGGCGCTGCCCCCCTCATGGCACCCACGTGCGGTGGTCGGCCAATGACCCACGTGGCGGTGGTCGGCGCAGGTCCGGCCGGCTTGGTGGCCGCGTGGGCCGCGGGCCGCGTCGGCGCCCACGTCACTCTCATCGATGCCGCCGATGGCGTTGGCGGCCAATACTGGCGCCAGCCCCTGTGCGATCCTCCAGCCGCCCTCCCGCCGCTCCATCGGCCCGATCTGTTTGCCCGCCTGCGTGACCGCACCGTGGCCCAGGGCACCGAGATCGCCACCTCCACCGAGGTGTGCCTTATCGCCCGCACCGACGATGGCGTCCGTCTCGTCACCGCGACCGGCGAACCGGACGCGGCGGACAGGTGCGTGCAGGTGCGGGAATTCGACGCGTTGGTGCTGGCCACCGGCGCCTATGACGCGATGGTCCCGTTCCCAGGCTGGGAGTTGCCCGGGGTGTACACGGCTGGGGCCGCCCAAGCGTTCGCCAGGGGGGAGGGGATCGCGGTGGGGCGGCGCGTGATTGTCGCGGGCACGGGGCCGTTCCTGCTGCCCGTGGCGGCTGCGTTGGTGGACGTGGGCGCCACGGTGGTGGGTGTTCATGAGGCGAACCGTCGTGGACACCTGGCGCGACACTGGCTCACACGGCCGTGGGAACTGGTCTCGGCGGTGGGCAAGGTGGGGGAGCTGGCAACCTACGTCCGGGCGATGCGCAGGGGTCGAGTGCCGTGGCGCGCCGGCGAGGCGGTAGTCGCGGCACATGGTGACGGCCGGGTCGAGGCTGTTACCCTCGCCCGCCTCGACCCCGATTGGCGTCCGATTCCGGGCTCACACCGCCAGGTGGAGGTCGACGCGGCGTGTCTCGGCCATGGGTTCGTCCCCCGGCTCGACCTGGCGCTCGCGGCTGGGTGTGCGCTGACTCCACGCCGGCTTGTCGCCGTCGACGGCGACATGCGCACCTCGGTGTGCGGGGTGTGGGCGGCCGGTGAGATCACCGGGATCGGCGGGGCGGATGGGGCGCTCGCCGAGGGGGCCATCGCGGGG
>JAISBQ010000337.1 GCA_031266115.1 Bifidobacteriaceae bacterium | reverse complement strand
TCGAGTAGCCCCACTCGTTGTCGTACCACGAGACCACCTTGACCTGGTCGTCGATCACCTTGGTCAGGCCGGAATCGAAGATGGACGATGCCGGGTTCCCGATGATGTCCGTGGACACGATCGGATCGGTGGTGTAGGTGAGGTAGCCGGCGAGCGGACCGGACTTCGCGGCGGCCTCGACCACCGCGTTGACGGATTCGACGCTGACTGGCTTCGCCGCGGTGAACGTGAGGTCTGTTGCCGACCCGGTGATCACGGGGACGCGCAGGGCGTAGCCGTCGAGCAGGCCCTTCAACTCGGGCAGAACCAGGGCCACAGCCTTGGCGGCACCGGTCGAGGTGGGCACGATGTTGACGGCGGCGGCGCGCGCGCGCCGCAGGTCGCGGTGCGGGCCGTCCTGGAGGTTCTGATCGCCGGTGTAGGCGTGGATGGTGGTCATGAGGCCCCGGACAAGCCCGATGCCATCGTTGAGAGCCTTGGCCAAGGGGGCCAGGCAATTCGTGGTGCACGAAGCGTTGGAGATGATCGTGTGGATCGCCGGATCATAGGACTCGTGGTTGACACCCATGACGAAGGTGCCGTCCTCGTTCTTGGCGGGCGCAGAGATGATGACCTTCTTGGCGCCGGCGTCGATGTGGGCCTTGGCCTTGAGGGCGTCGGTGAAGAACCCCGTCGATTCGATGACGATATCCGCCCCGAGCTGGGCCCACGGCAGGTTGGCTGGGTCGCGCTCGGCCAGAGCGCGGAACGTCTGCGTTCCCGCCGAGATGGTGTCCTCGTCGTAGGAGACGGGAACGGTCAGGGGGTGCAGGACGGAGTCGTACTTGAGCAGGTGGGCGAGCGTCTTGTTGTCCGTCAGGTCGTTGACACCAACGATGGTGATGTCAGCGCCGGAGGCGAGGATCGCCCGGAAGAAGTTGCGGCCGATACGACCGAAGCCATTGATACCGACACGAATGGTCACTGTGTTCTCCCTTGCGCGCGCCACGTGAGGCGCGCATCGTCGAAATCCTGAGAAATCCGGATTGTCTTTCCCCTGGTCAACAACCTCACTGGGGGCAATATCGCCGGTGAGGGGACCGCCTAGCAGCCTAGCATTCCCGCGCGCGGGGTGGTGGGGACCTCAGATGTCGTAGATGTCGGGGGGGAGGTTCGCGTCGGTTCCTTCGATGCCGAGTTCGGCCGCGCGGCGGTCCGCCATCGCGAGCAGACGCCTGATACGGCCGGCCACAGCGTCCTTGGTGAGCGGCGGATCGGCGAGGCGACCGAGCTCTTCGAGAGATGCCTGTTTGTTGGCGATGCGCAGATCAGCCGCCTCGCGCAGATGGTCCGGGACGTCAGGTCCGAGGATGGCGAACGCTCGTTCCACACGGGCGGCGGCCGCCACCGCGGCGCGCGCGGACCGGCGCAGGTTCGCATCGTCGAAGTTGGCGAGCCGGTTGGCCGTGCCTCGCACCTCGCGGCGGACCCGGCGCTCCTCCCAGGCCAGTACCGACGCGTGAGCACCCATGAGCGTGAGAATCCGGTGGATGGCCTCGGCGTCGCGGATCATCACCCTGTCCGCGCCCCGCACCTCACGGGACTTGGCCGCTACACCCACCCGGCGGGCCGCCCCCTGGAGCGCGAGCGCAGCCTCCGGCCCGGGGCTGGTCACCTCGAGCGAACAGGCACGGCCCGGCTCGGTCAGCGATCCCCGTGCCAAGAACGCCCCACGCCATGCGGCGATCGCGTCGCAACTCCCGGCGGAAACGATCTGGGTGGGCAACCCGCGCACCGGCCTGCCGCGGGTGTCCAAGAGCCCGGATTGGCGGGCGAGGGATTCCCCTTCGACTGCGAACCGGACGTGGTAGCGGTTGGCGCGCCGCAAGGCACCACCGGAGACGACGATGATCTCCGAGCGGTTGCCGTACAGCTCCCCCACCGCTTCGCGCAGGCGCCGTGCGGCCATCGCGGTATCCAACTCCGCCTCGACCACGATCCGACCGGAGATGATGTGCAACCCCCCGGCGAAGCGCAGCAATGCGGCCGTTTCGGCCCGGCGGCAGCACGCCTTGGCCACCGGGACCCTCGCCAGCTCTTCCTTGGCGGTTGCGGTCAGTGCCATGGTCCGCCCTGGCATGCGGGCGCGTGAACCATCGAGGGTCAGCCCCTTTCCTCGAGTAGTCGGTTCCGGTCGCCGTCGGCGAAGCCGTCACGGTATGCGCCGGCCAGAGCCCGCGGATCGTGGGACGGTGACCCATCGGCCGCCCGCACTCTCCTGACCAGCACCTGCCCGCCACGTGTGGCGGCGAGCACGCTCAGTGCCGCGAGATCTTCCACTGCCGAGGGGTCGACGATCACGACATCGAAATCGATCCCGGGTGCATAGGAATGCAACGCCGCCAAGTGATCGGCGGCAGTATACCCCTGCGTCTCGCCGTGTTGAGGTGCCAAATTCAAGGTCACGGCACGCCGGGCCGGGGACTGCGCCACAGCGTGCGCGAGCCCCGGCACGAGCAGGTGAGGGATGACCGAGGTGTACCACGATCCGGGTCCAAACACGATCCAATCAGCCTCGCCAAGTGCAGCAACGGCCTCGGGGCACGCCGGCGGTTCGGACGGGATGAGCCGGATCGCGTCCACCCGTCCGCCCGCCACGGCGACCCGTCGTTGGCCATGGACGGTGGTGTGCCATTCCTGTCCGTCGAGCACTCGTGTGATGTCCGCCTCGACCTCCAGGGGAACCTTCGACATGGGTAGAACCCGTCCCTGCACGCCCAGCAGCCTCGCCACCCAATCCAAGGCCTCGGTGGCATCTCCCATGACCTGCCACAGAGCCACGATGAGCAGATTTCCCACGGCGTGGCCGTGCAGGTCGCCACCGGAGGCGAACCGGTGTTGCAGCACTCCGCGCCACGTCGCGTCCCGGTCCCCCTCTCCCGCCAGGGCCGCCAGCGCCATCCGGAGGTCGCCCGGTGGCAGGACGCCGAACTCTTGGCGAAGGCGGCCGGACGAGCCGCCATCGTCGGCAACCGTGACGATCGCCGTGATATCGGGGGTGATCTCGCGCAAGGCGATCAGGGTTGCCGCCAGGCCGTGACCTCCACCCAGCGCCACCACGCGCGGTGGGGAGGTCGCGTTCACTCGCGCCCCAAGTCGCGGTGAGTGGTTCGCACACGGCCAAGGTGCGCGAGGTGGGCGGCGAGTTCTTCGGCCATGGCCACCGACCGGTGCTTGCCGCCCGTACATCCGACGGCGATGGCGACCCGCGGGTGGCCATCGCGGGCGCAGGCGTCTAGAGCGATAGCCAACGTGGCGGTGTAGTGCTCGATCACGGCGCCGGCTCCGGGTAGGCCAAGGACGTAGCGGCGCACCGGTTCATCCAGCCCGGTCAGGTGCCGCAACTCGTCGATCCAGTACGGGTTGTCGAGGAAACGCACATCCAACACGTGGTTCGCGTCCACGGGGACGCCGTACTTGAAGCCGAAAGACTGGATCGCCACCACCAACTCGTCCGGCCTGCCCGGATCGGCGAACCGGCCCATCTCGCGGGCAAGGTCGTGGACGGTCAAGCTCGAGGTGTCGATGACCTGGTCCGCCCGGCGTCGCAGCGGCTCCACCACCTCCCGTTCTCGCGCGATCCCGGCCAGCAGGCCGTGGTCACCCTGGAGTGGGTGGGGGCGGCGGACCTGCTCGTAGCGGCGGACCAGCGTGTCATCGCCGGCGTCGAGGAACAGCACGCGGTGGGCGATGCCCGCCGCTTCCAAGGCGTCAAGGGAATCGACCAGTGTGCGGAAGAACTGGCGCGAGCGGACATCCACCACGACGGCGAGGCGGGTGACGCCGGGACCGCTGGGCGTCATCATGCCGGCCAGGGGCGCGATCAGCCTGGGCGGGATGTTGTCCACCACATACCATCCATGGTCCTGAAGCACGCCTGCCGCCATCGTCCGTCCCGCACCGGACATTCCCGTGATGACGAGGATTTCCCCGGGGAAGGGGCCGCCAGCCAGTAGGGACAGGTCCAGTGCCGCGGCGTCCAGTTGGGGCACCCCGGCCGGGAAGGTGGGTGTGGGATCCGTGGGGACCGCGCCGTCCCCGTCCGATGACGTCACGCGCCCAAGCATGCCACGTTCGTCGTCGCCGCTGTGGTGGTCCCGCGAGCTCGCCCGCGCGGGACCTGCGAGATCAGGTCTCCGAGGCCGTGGCTCCGGCCCCCGGGACCGGTGGATGCAGGGCGGCATGGATGGTGGCTGCGAGGGTAGGACCGATCCCGTCGACCTCGGTGAGGGCGGCCGGCTCGGTCCCGGCGATCCGGGCAACTGAGCCGAAGCGGGTGAGCAGCGCCTTGCGCCGAGCCGGTCCAAGGCCGGGAATATCGTCGAGCGCCGACCCGGTCATCCCGGCCGAGCGCTTGACGCGGTGATAGGTGATGGCGAAGCGGTGGGCCTCATCGCGCAGCCGCTGGAGGAGGTACAGGCCCTCGGAGGTGCGCGGCAGGATGAGCGGGAAGGTTTCGTCCACCAGCCACACCTCTTCGAGACGCTTGGCGAGCCCGACAAGTGTCACGTCCACCGCGCCGGCCTCCTCCAACGCCCGCTGGGCGGCTGCGACCTGGGGGGCGCCGCCATCGACCACAACAAGGTTGGGGGGGTAGGCGAACGCCGGGAGACGGCCTCCCGCTCGCGGATTGGCCTCGACCTCGCCGGTCACTGTGACGCCGCCCGTGGCGCCGTCACCCGGCGCATTGTTCTCGCCCTGTGTGTCGGTCTGCGAGGACAGCTTGGCGAAGCGGCGGGCGATGACCTCGTGGATGGCGGCCGTATCGTCGGTGGCGCCCTGGCCGGTCGCGCCACGAATCTGGAAGCGGCGGTACTCGCTCTTGCGGGCCAGACCATCTTCGAAGACCACCATGGACGCTACCTGGTCCGAACCCCCTGTGGTGGAGATGTCGTAGCACTCGATGCGCAGGGGAGCATCGTCCATGTCCAGGGCTTCTTGGAGTTGGCGTAGGGCTTCTGATCGGGTGGTCAGGTCCCCGGATCGGCGTGCCTTGTGCAGGGCGAGGGCGTGTTCGGCGTTCTTGGTCACGGTTTCGGCCAAGGCGCGCTTGTCGCCGCGCTGGGGTACGCGGACGGACACGTGGGTGCCACGCAGGTCGCGAAGCAGATCGCGCAGCCTGTCGACATCCGTGGGCAGCACGGGGACAAGCACTTCGCGTGGCACCGCCGCATCGGCCTCGAGGTACACAGAGCGCAGGAGACCGGAGACCAGATCGGCGTCCGTCGAATCGTCCACCTTCTCGACGATCCACCCCCGCTGGCCGCGCACTCGCCCGCCCCGCACCATGAACACCTGAGCGGCCGCTTCGAGCTCGTCTTGGGCAAGACCGAACACGTCCGCATCGGTGCGATCGGCGAGGACGATGGCGTTGCGCTCCACCACACGGGCGAGGGCGGCGGCATCGTCGCGCAGCCGTGCGGCGCGCTCGAAGTCCAGCTGGGCGGCGGCCTCACGCATCTCGGCTTCGACCGTGCGCAGGAAACGCTCGGTGTCCCCGTCCATGAAATCGGCGAGATCCTCGGCTAGGGCCCGGTGGTCCTCGGCGCTGATCCGTCCGACACAGGGCGCGGAGCACTTGTCGATGTATCCGAGGAGGCACGGGCGGCCGGCTCGAGCCGACCGCTGGAATACGGCCGCCGAGCAGGTGCGCACGGGGAAGACGCGCAGGAGTTGATCCAGGGTCTCCCGGATCGCCCAGGCGTGGGAGAACGGCCCGAAGTACCGGTTGCCCTTCTTCTTGGCGCCCCGAAGCACCTGGGCACGAGGGTACGTCTCGGTCATCGTCAACGCCAGGTACGGGTAGGACTTGTCGTCGCGGTACTTGATGTTGAATCGCGGATCGAACTCTTTGATCCACGAGTATTCGAGGGAGAGGGCCTCAACTTCGGTGGCCACGACTGTCCACTCGACGGAGTTGGCGCTGGCGACCATGTGGCGTGTGCGGGGGTGCAACCCTGATGGGTCCTGGAAGTAGTTCGACAGGCGCGAGCGGAGGTTCTTGGCTTTGCCCACGTAGACGACTCGCCCGTTCGCATCGCGGAACCGGTAGACCCCGGGTTCGGTCGGTATCTCCCCGGGCGCCGGCCGGAAGGAGGGCACCTCGCTCACACCTAGGTAGGTTAGCTGGCGCCGGTGGGGAGATTGGCGCGAGGCTTCACGTCATCTTTTCTCGTCGGACCGTTGCCGTTTCGTGACCTACCGCTAGACTGTCCCGCGTTGCCCCATCGCCCCACCTCCGTGAGAGTACGCCCCATGCTTCAGCGAGCGCCTGCCGACCAGCAGGCCGCACTACCTCCTGACGTGGGTTCGGCGTCCCTCGGTGCGGCGGTGTCGTCTGCGACTGCGACGCTCCCCGCGGCTCTCCCTGTGACCAGGCGGGCCTTGCGTGAGGCCCGCGCGGCGGGTATCTCAGAATCCGACGTGGTGGCGCTCGCAGCATCCAGTGCCCCTCCTGCCTCGGCCACCGTGCCCTCCCGCCTCGGCCACCGTGCCCTCGGTACCGCCGCCGATGACGTTCCCCATAGCGCTGTCCCGTCGCCGCCTGGTCGCCATTCGGCATCGTCGCCGCAGGCCGCAGCCCCCGATGGCGACCTGTCCGGCGCCGATGCGGCGCCGAGTGTGCCGGCTCGTCAGGACCATGCCGTTGGCGCGGAGACCAGCCGGGACGCCTTGCCTGCGCTTGGCGATGTGACCGAGACCGTGGTGTTCTGCCTTCCTTTGGTGCCGGAGGTCTGCGAAGCGGACGGTGTCGCCGGTGTCGAGACTGTCGGGGAGACGACCGAAGGTGCGCTCGCGACGGCGTCCGTGGACGGCGGGGACCCGGTGGACGAAGCCGGTGGCGAGGATGGGCGTGCGAGCAGCCGAGCGGAGGCGGTCGTGGTGCCGCTGACGCGCCGGGCGCTGCGGGCCGAGGTCAAGCCGACGCGGCCATCGCTTCCGCTGCGGGCCATGGTGCGGCGTCGGCCTCCTGCCCCGCGGCCCGGCGGGGTGGCCCACCGCCATATCGCCCAGGCCCCGCCGCACGGGGAGACCCTTGATGGTGTGGGACTGGCGGCCCGCAAGGCGCTGCGACCGATGGGCGCCGCAGCGGCCGCCGCGGTGGCGGCGACCATGGTGCAGGTTGGCCTGCCGACCAGCCATGAGGCGGATCATGTGGTCACGGACGATGCCCCCGAGATCAACGCTCTGACCCCGTTGCGGGACACGGTGGAACAGGTGGCGCAGCGCGGCGTCATGGAGCAGGCATCCCGGTCGAGCCTTGTGCGCACCGTGTCGTTGGCGAAGGACGCTGAGCTCGATGTGGTGAGGCGCTCCAACTCGACTATCACGCTGTGGTGGGACAACCCGAAGCTGACCGAGGGCGACGCGGTGGTAGTCCGCCGGACGGAGGGAGCCAAAGCGGCGGAGACCGTCAAGGACGGCGCGGATGTGCCGCTGGACAATCCGCAGGCCTCGGAGTTGGTTGACCAGGGCCTGGTGCCGGAGTCGGAATACTCCTACGCGGTGTTCGTCAAGCGAGCTGACACCAAGCCACAGCTCGTGGCGACGGCGACGGCGACCACCCGCCTCGACCCGATTGAGCTGAGGGCCGGGGACTCGATGGTCCGTGGCGAGAAGCTTGTCTCGGAGAACGGCCGCTACACCCTCGAACTGGACGAGGAAGGGACGCTCTTCCTCGCCAACAAGACGGGCCTGCGGTTGTGGTCGCCCGCCTCGGGCGGTGAAACTCTGGTCCAGGATTCCTCGGGTGCCCTCACGCTGTCCGACGGCGTGGAGCAGGTGTGGTCCACCCCGGCCGGCACGCCGGGAGCGGTCACCAGGCTGACCGACGGCGGCGACGTGCAGGTTCTCGCGGGCGACGATGTGGTGTGGCGGCGGGGCGAGGTCGGCGATGTCACCCTCGGCGACGATTACCCCTTCTCACGTGGATCACCGCTTGGCTACTCCCCCAATAATTGCACCGACTTTGTCGCGTGGCGGTTGAACCGATATGCCGGCATCACCAAGGGTGGTTGGAGGTTCACCCACTGGTCGATGACCTCGGGTGGCGGCAATGCCGTGCAGTGGGCGAGCCATTTCCCCGAAGCGACCGATGATAGGCCGGCGCTGGGTGCCGTCGCCTGGTGGGGCTCCAACACGGGCCGTGGGCGGGGCCATGTGGCGATCGTCAGCGCGATTCGTGAGGATGGCTCGATCCTCATTGAGGAGTACAACTTCTACAACCGCGGTAACTACGGCACCCGCGTGTTGCGCCCCGGCGCTTCCGACTGGCCAGCCAGGTTCATCCACATCAACGACCTGTAGGTCAGGCTGACCCCGTCCCGGGGGCTTGACCGATCTCGGCGTCGGGTGTGAATGGGCGGCCCGAGCGGGAGCCGGCGTGCGTGGCGTCGGAGGTGGCGGCATCGGCGGCGTGTTGGGCGGCGCGTAACGCTTCGGAAGGGTCCGCGAGATCGATCGGCCCGAAGCTGATCCCGTCAGCGTCGGCATCGTCGGCACCTGGCCCGCCGGGGTGGCGAGGACCAACCCCGGTGAAGGCCTTGGCCATTCCCTCCAAGGCGGTGGTGAATTCGGCAGGGATGATCCACAGCTTGGACGATGGCGACGCGGCCACCTGGGGCAGCATCTGCAGATACTGATAGGCGAGCAACTTGGGGTCCGCATCGCCGCGGTGGATGGCGTCGAAAACCTGCACGATCGCCCGCGATTCGCCCTGGGCACGCAGGATCGAGGACTGCGCCTCACCTTCGGCCCTGAGGATCGCTGCCTGCTTCTCGCCCTCGGCGGTGAGGATCTGTGACTGCTTGATGCCCTCTGCGGTGAGGATCGCCGCCCGCCGGTCCCGCTCGGCGCGCATCTGCTTCTCCATCGAATCTTGGACGGAGGCGGGGGGATCGATTGCTTTGAGTTCCACGCGGTTGACGCGGATGCCCCACCGGCCGGTGGCCTCATCGAGGACACCGCGAAGCTGTCCGTTGATCTGGTCACGGGACGTCAGGGTCTGCTCCAGATCCATTGAGCCGATGACGTTACGCAACGTGGTCACCGTCAGTTGCTCGATGCCGGTGATGTAGTTGGCGATCTCGTACACCGCGGACTTGGGGTCGGTGACCTGGAAGTAGATCACCGTGTCGATGGACACGACCAGGTTGTCGGATGTGATCACGGGCTGCGGCGGGAAGGAAACCACCTGCTCGCGCAGGTCAACCCGGGCACGAACGCGGT
>JAISBQ010000081.1 GCA_031266115.1 Bifidobacteriaceae bacterium | reverse complement strand
CCACCGGCGCCGTCCCGTTGACGGCATCGTCCTCGAAACCGTCCGTCGCCAGGGTGACCGCCGGGTTCAACGCCACCCTCAAGGCCAAGGCGACGGTGTCGATCAAGGGCCTGAGGGCGGGCACATCCACGGTCAAGGTCCGTGCCACGTCCGGTGCCACACTGACCCTCAAGATCACGGTGGTGTCCAAGGCCACCAAGACCGCCTCGGCCACCATCACCACGAAACTCGCCAAGAACTCCCTCGCTCGCGGCAAGGCCAAGACCCTGGCGGCCGCGGCCAAACCGCGCACAGCGACGGGAACCGTGGTCGCCTGGAAGTCCTCCAAGCCGTCGGTCGCGAGCGTCGACGCCGCAGGCAAGGTGAACGCCAAGAAGAAAGGGAAGACCACGATCTCGGCAACAATCGGGGCCAAGACCGCCCGCTACACCATCACCGTCAGGTAGGGTCCGCCTCGGTCCCGCGGACAGGCCGGACGTGAATGATGTGTCCCGGGTTGGTCCACGGGTCGAGGCGCACAAACGGTGTTGAGTTCCACCGATAGGTGTGGCCCGACAGCTCGTCATGCGCGTCGAAGACGCCGTCCGGTCCGAGCCCCAGCGCCCCCATGTCGAGATACACCATCCCCTCACGCACAGCGCGCGCGTCCAGGTTGACCACCACGATCACTGTGTCGGGCGCTGCGCTGGCGGTGTCGCCATCGTCGAGGCGCCGGGAAAAACACACCGTCGCATCGTCGGATGTCGGGTGGACGGTGAGGTTCCGCAGACGCTGCAGAGCGGGGTGCGCGCGGCGAATCCGGTTCAGCTCTCCGAGGAGCCGCGACATCTTCTGTGCCACCGGCGCGGTGAAATCGCGAGCCTTGTACTCGTATTTCTCGTTGTCGATCTGCTCTTCGGAGCCGGGCCTCGCCACGTTCTCGATCAGCTCGTATCCCGAATAGATACCCCAGGTCGGTGCTCCCGTCGCCGCAAGAATGGCCCGCAGCATGAACGCCGGCTCCCCGCCCCACTGCATGAACGGGGTGAGGATGTCGTGCGTGGTGGGCCACAGGGTCGGGCGCATGTAGGAGCCCCAGTCGCCGGCCAGCTCGGCGAGGTAGTCGGCCACCTCGGTCTTGGTGTTGCGCCAGGCGAAGTAGGTGTAGGACTGGTGGAACCCGACGAGAGCAAGGGTGTGCATCATCGGAGGCCGGGTGAACGCCTCGGCGAGGAACAGGACATCGGGATGCCTAGTCGCCATGTCGGCGATGAGGCGCTCCCAGAAGGGCAGCGGCTTGGTGTGGGGGTTGTCGACCCGGAAGATCGTCACCCCATGGCGAGCCCATAGGTCGCAGATCCGCACGATCTCGGCATAGAGGCCCTCGGGGTCGTTGTCGAAGCTCAGGGGATAGATGTCCTGGTACTTCTTGGGTGGGTTCTCCGCGTACGCGATGGTCCCGTCGCTGCGCCGGGAGAACCACTCGGGATGTTTGCTCACCCACGGATGGTCCGGGGAACACTGGAGCGCGAGGTCCAGCGCCACCTCCATGCCCAGGTCCCGCGCCCGTGCCACCAGCGCGTCGAAGTCGTCGAACGTCCCGAGGTCGGGATGGATCGCGTCGTGCCCGCCCTGGGACGAGCCGATCGCGTAGGGCGAACCCGGATCGCCCGGCGACGCTTCCAGCGCGTTGTTGCGTCCCTTGCGAAAGGTGGTGCCGATGGGATGGATGGGCGTCAGATACAGGACGTCGAACCCCATCGCCGCTATCCGGTCCAGTCCCACCGCCGCGGTCCGCAGCGTCCCGGATTCCCAACCGTGAGCCGAGCTGAACCGAGCGCCGATTGAGCGAGGGAAGACCTCATACCACGCCCCGACAAGGGCCCGTTCACGCGCCACTCGCAGCGGATAGGGGGTGGACGGCGTCACCAGGTGGCGCAGCGGGTGACGGCGGAGGATCTCGAGAACCTCCGGGGCGGTCGCCGCCGCCAGACGGTCGCGCGGATCGCCATCAGACCTGCGAACGATGGCGGCGCTCGCCTCCAGCAGGGCCGCCTGCCCACGCGTCACGCCGGGGACCTGGGCCGCCTCGGCCAACAGGTCGGCACCCACATCGAGGGTGAGGTCAACGTCGATACCTTCGGGAATCTTGATCAGGGCGTCGCGGCGCCACGATCCGACCGGATCTGACCATCCTTCGACGAAGAACGACCATTCGCCGGGGGCGTGAGGCACCAGCCGGCACTGCCACCTGTCGAGCCCTCGGCCGAGGGGCACCATCTGCTCACGCGCTGCGACCACGCCGTCGGGCCCCACGAGTACCGCTGTCGCCCCCGCCAGATCGTGTCCGTCCCGGAACACGGTCGCTGTCACCGGCACGGCCTCACCCACGACGGCGCGGGCGGGCCACCGTCCTGCCTCGTGGACCGGGCCGACATCGACCACGGCGATCCGGCCCACCGCCGTGGCGCGGCTGGACGCCGGACGGGGCAGGTGGGCGTCGGGGCTCCCGGTGCCCGGCGCCATCGTCGATCCGGGAGAAGAGGGCCGGGACGGCGCGGCGCGGCCGGTACCCGAATTCGCGGTGCTCACGCACCGAACCTAGCCCACTCCCGCCGCTCCACGCCGCGACTTCGTGCCCCGAGGCTCGGGACTGCACAGCCGTGCCACTACGCTTGAGCGCGTGAAACTCATTGGAAGATTCACGGTGCGCACCGTTCTGCCCGCCCCAATCGCCGCGCTCGACCGCCTCGCTCACAACCTCCGGTGGTCTTGGCACACCCCGACGAGGGAACTCCTGGAGTCCATCGATCCGCCGCTGTGGCGACGTGTCCACGGCGATCCGGTGGCCCTGCTCGGCGAGCTTTCCCCCGAGCGCCTCGCGGAGCTGGCGGCGAGTGAGGAGTTCACCGCTCGCGTCCGCGGCCTCGACGAGGACCTGGAACGCTACTTGGCCGAGCCGCGCTGGTATCACTCCCGGACGGACACCTCGCCCACCGCCATCGCCTACTTCTCCCCCGAATTCGGAATCACCGCTGCGTTGCCCCAGTACTCCGGGGGCCTGGGAATCCTTGCCGGCGACCATCTGAAATCCGCGTCCGACCTCGGCGTTCCCATCGTCGGTGTCGGTCTGCTGTACCGGTCCGGGTACTTCAAGCAGTCCCTAACCAGGGAAGGGTGGCAGGCTGAGACCTATCCCGTGCTGGACCCCGATGGGTTGCCACTCACGTTGCTGCGCCACACCGACGGGACGCCGGCCATGGTGCAGCTGCCGCTCCCGACGGGTCGTACCCTGCACGCCCATATCTGGATCGCGCATGTGGGCCGAGTGCCGCTGCTGCTGCTGGATTCCAACCTGGCTCTCAACGACCTCCAAGAACGTGGGGTGACCGACAGGCTGTATGGCGGTAGCGAGGACCATCGACTCCTCCAGGAGTTGCTCCTCGGGATCGGTGGCATCCGGGCGCTGCGCGTGTGGTCCCGGATCACCGGAGCCGGGCGGCCGGAGGTCTATCACATGAACGAGGGACACGCCGGGTTCCTCGGCGTGGAGCGCATCCGCGAGCACGTGGAGCGCGGCTTGAGCTTCGCCGAGGCGCTTGAGGCGGTTCGCGGGGCCACAGTGTTCACCACCCACACTCCGGTGCCGGCGGGAATCGACCGCTTCGGTGCGGCGGGTGTGGCGCGCTACTTCTCGGGCGACCTTGCGATTCCCGGCATGCCCGTGGAGCAGATCCTGGCGCTGGGCGCCGAGACATACGCCGGCGGAAACCCCTCGGTGTTCAACATGGCCGTCATGGGATTGCGTCTGGCGGCCCGCTCCAACGGGGTGTCGCGGCTGCATGGCAAGGTGTCGCGGCAGATGTTCGCCGCGCTGTGGCCGGGATTCGACGCCTCGGAGGTGCCGATCGGCTCGGTGACCAACGGTGTGCACTCGCCCACGTGGATCGACGAAGAGCTGGCAAGCGTCGAGGCGGGGCACCTGGGGACGCCCGCCGATCCGATGAGGTGGGAGGACCCCGAGGTGGTCGACGACACCTCGCTGTGGTCACTGTGCCGGTCTACGCGCGGGCGCCTCGTCGCCGACGCCCGTGTGCGCGTGCGCGCGTCATGGCTGCGCCGGGGGGCAAGCCCGGCCGAGTTGGGCTGGATCGACGAGGCATTGTCGCCGGACGTGTTGACCATCGGCTTCGCGAGGCGGGTCCCCACGTACAAGCGACTCACGTTGATGCTGCGGGATCCCGAGCGCCTGCGCTCACTCCTGTTGCACCCCACCAGACCCATCCAGATCGTGGTGGCCGGCAAGGCGCATCCGGCCGACGAGCAGGGCAAGCTGCTCATCCAAGACCTCGTGCGCTTCGCCGACGATCCGCAGCTGCGCAAACGGATCGTGTTCCTTCCCAACTACGACATCGCGATGGCCCAGCACCTGTTCCCCGGCTGCGACGTCTGGCTGAACAATCCGTTGCGACCCCTGGAGGCGTGCGGCACCAGCGGCATGAAGGCAGCCATCAACGGTGCGTTGAACCTCTCGATCCTCGACGGGTGGTGGGACGAGTGGTACGACGCTCAGAACGGTTGGGCCATCCCCACCGCCGATGGCGTGACGGACCCCGAGCGGCGCGACGACCTGGAGGCGGCGGCGCTCTACGACCTGATCGAATCCCAGGTGGCGCCCCACTTCTACACCCGCGATGAGCGAGGCATCCCCGTCGGATGGATCGAGATGATCCGCCACACCCTGGCCACGTTGAGCCCCAAGGTCCAGGCGACCCGGATGGTGGCCGAATACGTGGACAACCTCTATGTTCCCGCCGCGGCCACGCACCGCACCCTGACCAGTGACGCCTTCGCCGGCGCCAAGGAACTCGCCACATGGAAGGCGACGGTGCGCGGAGCCTGGCCGGACGTGCGAGTGGACCACGTGGAATCTGCCGGAGTGGGCGATGTGGTCCAGGTGGGCGACGCGTTGACGGTCAACGCCCAGGTCTCGCTGGGTGCGCTCAGCCCACGCGATGTCGAGGTGCAGGCGGTCTACGGGCGCGCCACCGACAATGACAACCTGCGCGAGCCGGCGACCACTGCGCTGACCGCCGGTGCCCCCGATCCCGATGGCACATACACGTTCACCGGCACCATCCCGCTGTTGCGCTCCGGCGCATTCGGCTATGCCGTCCGGGTGGTCCCCCACCATCCGCTGCTGGTGGCCGCCACCGACCTGGGCCTCGTGGCCAACGCGGCGCTCTAGAGACACCCCGAGGAACCACATCGGCAACACTCGGCTCAAACGTCAAAGTCTGGAACACCAAGGCGCTCATGAGAACAGGGCCGTGGCCAGCGCCCGGCGGGCCACCGCCACCTGCGGATCGTGCGCGCCCACGATGTCGAAATACTCGACAAGTCGAGCCCGGATCCTCTCGCGCGCGGGCCCTCGCTGGGCACGGATCAGCGGCATCAGCCGGTCGAAAGCCGCCCCAGGCGCCGCCGAGGCGACTTCGACATCGGCCGCGGCAAGCGCCTTGTCCACATCGGTGGGATCGGCGTCGGCCGCCGCGAACACGGCGTCCTGGTCCTTCCCCTCGACCCGGATCATCAGGTCCACGCTTGCCAGGGCCGTCTTGGCTTCGGCGTCGCCGGGGTTCTCAGCCAACGCCTCGCGGTAGGCGTCCGCCGCTGCCTGGAGGTTGCCTGCGTCGATCGCGTCCATGGCCTTGCGGTGCACAGGGGGAAGCGGAGCGGGCGGCGGCGGGCCGGCATCGTCGCCACCGATGGCGACGGTGCCCGTGACACCCTGGGAGGCGGCCACGGTGAGAACCTCATCGACGATGGGACGGATGCGGTCCGCCTGCTGGGCGCCCGCGAAGAGCGGCACGGCCTTGCCCGCGATCAACGCGACCACGGTGGGAACCGATTGGACCCCGAAGGCCTGGGCCACCTTCGGTGCGGCGTCGATGTCGATCGTGGCGAGGAGGAACCGGCCCCCATATTCGCGCGCCAGCTGTTCCAGCGCCGGTGTCAGGGCCTTGCACGGCTCGCACCAACTCGCCCACAGGTCCACGATGACCGGCACCCTCGTGGACTGCTCCACGAGCTGCGGAAACGACTCGTCAGTCACGGCGATGACTGCGATAGGGGCGTCCGCCGCCGGTTTCGGCGTCGCCGCCAGGTCCAGGACTTGTGAGTCGGCGAACCGTCCGACCGCTGGGCGGGGGGCGTGAGAATCGGGCATCATGGTCCTTTCCGCAGGCGAACGGCCTACTGCGTGGTTGCCTGGACCGGCAGTTGTGAAACTCCGAGCACCTCGATCGATGTGCCGGATGACTTGGCGGGAATAGCGAGGGCGATGGGCTGGACAAACTCGATCGTCGCCGCCTGTGTCACCGTAGTGCTGCTGGCGCCGAGGGCGGCGAAATAGGCCGCGAGGGTGAAACTGCGGCCCTGCGCGCTCGGAATCGTCAGTGTGAGCGTCGAGCGAATGGTTCCCAGCACGATCGCGCCGCCGTCTGCCGTGCCCATCGCGTAGGTCTGGCTGGCATCGACGGACGATGACGGCCCCACCTGGCCCTCAATCGGCGCGAGCGCTTCGCCCCAACGCTGCACAAGACCCACCCATGCGTCCCTGGCCGGATCGGTGCCCGCAAACGAGGCGGAGCCGGGAGAGGACGGGTTGTCCTTGGCCTCGGCATAGGCGCTCAGGGCCGCCTCGGGGGCGAGCATCAGGGACCCTTCGGCCTGGATGTCAAGGACAGGGCTGCCGGTCTCGGCCGGCGCGGTCTCAGGCATGGTGGCGCCGGCAAGGAGCCGCACCCAACAGG
>JAISBQ010000078.1 GCA_031266115.1 Bifidobacteriaceae bacterium | reverse complement strand
AGCGCCGCACCGAGCCTGGTCTGCTATCCGGCCTGATGACGCGTCCCACCACCCGCGTTGTGCCTGTCAACCAGTCTCGTGTTCCGGTCGAGACTCCCACCGATTTCGGCGATTTCGGCGATCCCTCCCCCCGCCGCCTCGCCTACGTCAGCCCTGCGGCGCGCGAGCATGAGGGCACCGCGTTCTATCTCGGATCCGCCGACGGGATCGACTATGTCGGCCTCGCTGTCCCTGAGTCCGCGATGGCGGACGATGAGCGATGGGCCTCGCTGCGCGAGGTCGCCGCCTCGTTGTCCGATCTCGAGGCGGGACTCGCGGTCACCGCCGCAGCCCTAGCGGCGTGGCATGCGCGGGCGGGGTTCTGTCCCGCATGCGGAGCGCAGACCATCCCTGTCAATGCCGGTTGGGTGCGCCGGTGCGAAGCGGAAGGGACGGACGTGTTTCCGCGGATGGACCCGGCCGTCATCGTCGCGGTCCGCGATCGGGCCGACCGTCTCCTGCTCGCCCGCGCGAGGCATTTTCCACCCGGTCAGGTCTCGGTGCTCGCGGGGTTCGTCGACGCTGGCGAGTCACTTGAGGGAGCCGTGCGGCGCGAGATCGGCGAGGAGGTTGGGCTCAGGTTGGAGGACATCGTCTACCTGGGCTCCCAAGCGTGGCCTTTTCCATCGTCTCTGATGTGCGCGTTCGAGGCGCGTGCTGCGGGCACCGACCTCAGTGTGGATCCCGGCGAGCTCGCTGAGGCCAGGTGGTACACCCGCGATGAGTTTGCCGCCGCGATTGCCGACGGCACCATGCGCATTGCCCCGCGCTCGGCGATCGCTCGCTCCCAGATTGAGCGCTGGTATACCCGGCCACTGGAGCTCCCGTGACGGTGGATCCCGAGGCGCTCCTGGACCGGTTGGATCCTGAGCAACGGGCGGTGGCCACGGCGCTGCTTGGGCCCGTGTGCGTGGTGGCGGGCGCCGGAACGGGCAAGACACGGGCCATCACGCACCGCATCGCGTATGGCGTGCGAACCGGCACCTATTCGCCATCGGCGGTGCTGGCGGTGACGTTCACGGCACGCGCCGCCGGCGAACTGCGCGAGCGACTGCGGGGGCTCGGTGCTCCAGGCGTCCAGGCCCGAACGTTCCACGCTGCGGCCTTGCGACAGCTCGCCTATTTCCTGCCTCGCGTGGCCCACAGACAGCTGCCGCGGCTGATCGAGCACAAGGCTCCCGTGGTCGCCCAGGCCGCGGCGGCCTGCGGAATGGAGGTGGACCGGGCGGCTGTGCGTGATATGGCGGCGGAGATCGAGTGGGCCAAAGTCAATCGGTGGACCGCCCAGGATTATCAGCGTGAGGCCCTCAAAGCCGGACGCGGCACTCCTGCTGGCCACGATCCGGCGGCCGTCGCCCGCATGATCACGGTCTATGAGTCGATCCTGAAGGAGACCGGCGCGATGGATTTCGAGGATGTTCTCCTCGGTGCCGCCGGGCTGATGATGGAATATCCGCAGGTGGCGGATGAGGTTCGCAACCAATACCGGCACATCGTGGTGGACGAATACCAGGATGTCTCCCCTATTCAGCAGCACCTGTTGGACCTGTGGCTCGGCCCGCGGCAGGAGTTGTGCGTGGTGGGCGATCCGAACCAGACCATCTACTCCTTCACGGGCGCGTCCGCCCGCTTCCTCACGGACTTCCCGGAACGCCACCCTGGTGCTGTGGTCATTCGCCTCGTCCGGGACTATCGCTCCACGCCGCAGGTCGTGTGGCTGGCGAACTCGCTGCTGCGTCGGGCACGCCATCCGCATCGCGGTGTACCGGCCGCGGTGGGCCAGGGTGTCGAGTTGGTGGCCCAGCGCCCGTCCGGTCCTGCCGTCGCCTACCGGTCCTTCGCCGACGATGGCGCCGAGGCAGCGGGCATAGCCGCAGCGGTGAGGCGCCTGGTGAGTGATGGAGTCTCACCGCATGAGGTGGCCGTGCTGTTCCGCACCAACTCCCAGTCAGAGCCGTTCGAACACGCGTTGGCTCAGGTGGGTGTCCCCTATCAGGTGCGTGGAGCCCAGCGCTTCTTCTCACGTCGCGAGGTCAAACAGGCGGTGGCGCTGTTGCGCTCCGAGGCGCGGGCGCCATCGCAGGCTCCGACCCTCACTCGGGTCCGCGACGCCCTGGGCGGCGCCGGCTGGACGGCCGAGCCGCCGGTCCAGCGAGGCCAGCGCCGGGAGCAGTGGGAATCGTTGGATGCGTTGGTGCGCCTGTGCTACCAGATGCACGATGCCGGCGCGACGACGATGGATGCCATCGTCGCCTTGGTCTTGGATCGCCAGGCGCACGATCACGCACCGCCCGGAGCGGGCGTCACCCTGGCATCCCTCCACTCGGCCAAGGGGCTGGAGTGGGATGCCGTCTTCATGGCCGGTCTCAGCGACGGCCTCATGCCGATCTCGCTGGCGTCGGGACCCGAACAGGTGGCGGAGGAACGACGGCTGCTCTACGTCGGGGTGACGCGTGCGCGCGAGCGACTCATGCTCTCCTATGCGCTCGCACGCCACGAGGGTGGCGCAGCGAGCCGTCAGCCGAGCCGCTTCATGGTGGGGCTGTGGCCCGACGAGGCGCAAGGTGCCGCGAAGGCCGAATCTCTCGGATGGGTGAGTGGGGGGCAGG
Organism: Bifidobacteriaceae bacterium; assembly: GCA_031266115.1. Classification (GTDB taxonomy): domain Bacteria; phylum Actinomycetota; class Actinomycetes; order Actinomycetales; family WQXJ01; genus JAIRRT01. Next base: position 3,333 of record JAISBQ010000078.1, on the reverse strand, counting down.
TGGGGCGCGGACCAGGCACGGGGGAGCGCGGCCTGCGTTCCGCGGTTCTGCGGCGCGTGGACGGCGAGTTGGATCCGGTTGAGGCTGAGGTACATGAGCGGCTCATCGCATGGCGGTCGGCCAGCGCCAACGCGGCCAGTGCGCCGGCGTTCACGATCCTGCCGGACGTGACGCTGCGCGCCATCGCGTGCGCGCACCCCACGTCGATCCGTGAGCTGGCGGCGGTGCGCGGTATCGGCCCGGTCAAGATCGCCCGTTACGGCGAGTCCCTCCTGGAGGTTCTGCGAACGCCGCATGCTCGCCGCGCCTAGGACAGGTCTTGTCGCCGGGTTCGTGCTCGGTCGACGTCCAACCCCTGGTCAGCACCATTCATCGTCCAAAAGACGGGTCCCCGCTGGCGCCGTTGCGGTGTGCTACGGTCACAGCGCGGGCGCCTCTTGGCCGATATGTACGGTCACGTCCCCAATTTCGCGGATCCGAGGAAGGATTGAAGCAACTAATGACTAAAATATTATCGCTGCAGCACTCACGGAGTGAGGGCGCGGCGTCCCCACCCCGGCGCCGGGGCACACGGAGAATCCTGGTGACTGTCGTGGCATTCGCCCTGGGCGCCGGGGTCACCGCCGCGCTTCCTGCCACCGGTGCCCTTGCCGATGACCCGACGGTGACGTTCAACTTCCGCAACGGCGATGTCAACGTCATTGTGGGAGCCACGGACGGCACGGTGCCCGTTCCCGCCACCCCGACGTGGGCCGACCACGTCTTTGCCGGCTGGTACACCACCGACACCCCGACCGTGGGGACGCGCGGGCGCGGCGACGCTCCGGCCATGAGCGGCAACCGATTCACCGGGATTGTCGAGGACACCGACCTCTACGCACGCTGGATCGACAATTCCGGCGCCGCTGCCAACGTCCAACACGTCACCACCCGCAGCGGAAGCGCCGAGCAGGTCCTCGGGTACTCCACGTACTCCGGCGTCGGCCTCATCACCCGAGCTGGAACGGCTGTTGACCCATCAACCTACGTCGCCGATGGCACCAACCCGATCTTCAAGGACCTCAACGGCAGCGGAACTCTCGATGCCTACGAGGATTGGACGCTGGCCATCGAGCAGCGCGCCGCCAACCTTGCCGACCTGCTCGCGGCCGATCCGGACGGCGTCCGGCAGATCGCTGGGCTGATGCTCTATTCCGCCCACCAGACAGGCTGGTCCAGCTCCGTTCCCACGCAGGCCCAGATCACTTTCCTGCTCAACGATGACCTTCGCCACGTCCTCGTGGCCGGCTCGGCGGCGGGTACCGCCATGAACATCCACGCCGAGTGGAACAACGCGGTGCAGTCGATCGTCGAGGGACTGGGGTACGGCATCCCGGCCAACAATTCCTCCGATCCACGCCACTCGACATCGTCCACCTCCAACGTCGAGTACTACTCGGCCAACGAGGGCGTCTCGAAGTGGCCAAGCTCCCTCGGCATGGCCGCTACGTTCGATGTGGGCCTCAACAAGGTGTTCGGCAAGGTCGCTTCGGCCGAATACCGGGCTCTGGGCATCGCCACGGCGTTGTCGCCTCAGATCGATATCGCCACCGACCCTCGGTGGAGCCGGTTCAACGGGACGTTCGGTGAGGATCCAAAGCTCGCCTCGGCGATGTCACGGTCGTACGTGGACGGCTTCCAGACCACCTATGCCAACACCGATAGCACCACCGCGGGTGTCTACGATCCGATCTCCAACGACGCCGCGGCCGGCGGCTGGGGCCTCCAGTCCGTCAATGCGATGATGAAGCACTGGCCTGGCGGCGGCGCCGGCGAGGCAGGACGCGACGCCCACTACAACTACGGCAAGTACGCCGTGTTCCCCGGCGGGAACTGGGAGGCGCACCTCATCCCCTTCGTCGATGGGTCGCTGTCGCTCGAAGACGGGACCGAGATGGCGACGGCTGTCATGCCCTACTACACGGTGTCTTACCTGCAGACGCCGGGCTCTGTCCCCAATGATTCAGACTCCGATGCCGCTGCGCTGAACATGGCCAACGCGTACAACTCCTACATGCTCAACGGTGTGCTTCGCGACTCCTACGAGTTCGATGGTGTGGTCTGCACCGATTGGAATGTGGTGGGTCCCAAGACGGCGACGGATAACTCGTTCGACGGCGATATCGCGGGCATGATCTGGGGTGTCGACGACCACTATCCGCAGTACGCAGGCATCGACACGGACGGCTCCTACACGAACATGGCTGCCCGCGCCCGCATGCTGCTCGATGCCGGCGTTGACCAGTTTGGCGGGCTGAACACGACGGCCCCGATCGTCAAGGCGTATGACGCCGCCACGTCCGCGGACAAGGCGGTTCTCCTGGCGCAGATGCGCGACTCGGCCTACCGGCTGCTGAAGAACATCTTCCGCACCGGGCTGTTCGAAGACTCCTACCTCGATCCGGTCGAGACCAAGGCCACGGTTGGTCAGCAGAACTTCATGGAGGCTGGTTACGAAGCTCAGCTCGGATCCATGGTTCTTGGCAAGAACACCGGCGAGTTGTTGCCGCTCGACAAGGACAGCACCGAGGTCTATGTCCCTGGCCTCAACGCCGGCGGTGTCACTCTGCTCGAGACCTATTTCGGTGCGGGAAAGGTTCATACTGCTGCCGACGACGCGTCGAGCGCCGATGTCGCCATCGTCTTTATGAGTTCGGTCTCGGCCGGCGGCGGGTCCCGTAACGCGACGGCCCACACCAACACCTACACGCCGGTCAACCTCGACTACAAGAACTACACGGCCGCCAACGCCCGGACCACGTCTTATGCTGGCGAGCCGTTGCGCGACGAGGCTGGGAATGCCATCGGACAGGCCAACCGGTCCTACAAGGGCAAGACCACCGCGGCGGCGGCCGCCGCGACTAACCAACTCACGCAGCTCGCCGCCGCGAAGGCGTCCGGGAAACCGGTGATCGTCGTGTTTGACACGTCGCGGCCCTCGGTACTGAGCGAGATCGAGCCGAACGCCGATGCGATCCTGTTCTCGTTCGCCTCCCAGCGCTCCGCGGTGCTCGACATGCTGGTGGGCGAGACGTCCCACGCCGGTGGGAGCCGCGCCGTCCATCCGACGGGCCTGCTGCCGCTGCAGTTCCCGCGAGACATGACCGAGGTGGAGACTCAGAACGAGGACGTGCCGCGAGACATGATCCCCTACACGGACTCGGAGGGGAACGCTTACGACTTCGGGTTCGGATTGACGTGGGCCAGCGGTTCAACCGCGCGGGTCGACGCATCCGTCAACCCCGGCTACACGCCCTTTGTCGAGCAGAACACCACGCCGATGGTGATGCCGCT
>JAISBQ010000022.1 GCA_031266115.1 Bifidobacteriaceae bacterium | reverse complement strand
CACGTCGGCCTGGGATGCGCCGGCCGAATCGGCCAGCACCCGCTGCGCGGCCTCAACTGCGGCCCTGAGCGCCGCGGCCTGACCGGCGCTGACGGTCGCACTGTCCGCCAGTGCCTGGGCGGCATCCATCAGGGCCTGCAGCGGATCGGTCTGGCCCGCGGGGACCAGACCGGCGATGGCGTTGCGCACCGCCGCTTCTGCGACATCGACCTGCGCTTGGGTGGCGGCCGGGTTCGCTACCACGGACCGGGCCGATTGAACGGCCGTGGCCAACGCCGCCGCGGAAGCGGAGGTGTAGGCGGCGGGATTGATCGCCTCGGCCGAGGTCAGCGCTGCGCTCAGAGCTGCCGTGGAGGCCGCGACCACGCTCACGGTGGCGCTGGACGAGTACACCTTGCCGTCGCGGGATGCCACGGCCGTCACACGCACCACGCCAGTCTTGGCTGCCGTGAGTCGGCCGGCTGTGGACACCGTCGCACCGGCGGTGTTGGTGTCCATCGGGGCGATGGAGTACGCGATGTCCGATCCCCACGTCGCGGGCGCGAGGTGCGCACCGAGGGCGGCGCCGTCGCGGGCGTCGGCGAGGGTGATGGTCTGATCGGGGAAGGCCACTGCCTTGTCGAACAGGACAGTGCCGTCGCCGGCCACGAACGCGCCGTCATAGACAACCACAGGGAATGTGTCGGACTTGGTAACGCCATCGGCGGTCACCGAGGCGGTAATCTGCGTGACACCCGCGCCCACGGCCCTGACGGCACCTGTCGCGTCAACCGAAGCTACCTGGGCATCGGACGAGGCGTAGGCCACGTTCACTGTCGCGAGGTCGTAGAACGACTGGTCGGTCCGGGTGGCCGAGAGGTTCGCGTGGATGGCATTGTCCGGCGTGATGGTGTTGAGCACCGTGCCATCCGGAACGGCCGTCACGACATCGAGCGCCGGGGCGAGGGTGCCGGTGACGGCCAACGTCGCGGTGAGGCCTGCGGCCGTGTCGCTGGACGGGCCGGCCATGATGGTCCACTCGCCGGTGTCATAGGTGCGAGCCTCACGCTGCTCATCCCAGAACCACAGATCGGCGATCTTGAGCTCGATCGAGACGGTCTTGGTCTCGTTCGCAGCGAGCGCGATCTTGTCGAAGCCCTTGAGCTGCTTGTCCGGGCGCAACAGATCGCCGGCCTTGGGTGAGGAGGCGTACACCTCGACCACTTCCTTGCCGGGCACCGATGAGGTGTTGGTGACGTCGACGGACACGGTGATCGTGTCGCTGGGTGTGACGGCGGAGCTGGACAACGCGAGATTCGAGTAGGCGAAGGTCGAGTAGGACAGACCGTAGCCGAACGGGTACAGGACGTTTCCGGTGAAGTACTGGTACGTGCGGCCGAGGCGCCCATCGGTGGGCGTCATCGTGTAATCGACGGTCGCCTCGAGATCGCGGACGGGGTCCTCGTAATAGGTGAATGGCAGCTTGCCGGACGGGTTGGCGTCGCCCCACAGGATGCGGGGGACGGTGCCGCCCTGGTCTTGGCCGTTGTAGGTGGACCACACGATGGCGTCACAGACATCCTTGAATGGCCGGATGTCGACTTCGCCCACAGCCTGGATGTAGACCACAGTGTTGGGGTTGGCCTGGCAGGCGGCCGCGGCCAGCTCGGCCTGGTAGCGCGGCAGCGCGATCGACGCACGGTCCTGCTCCTCGGCGGAGTCGGAGGTCCGGGTGCCCACGTACACGACCACGGCGTCAGCGGCGGCCACGGCGGCGCTCAACGCGGGATCCGCCGCACCACCGGTTCCGATCTGCGGGCCGACGGAACTGGTGTTGGCGTAGGCCACGCGCAGGCGCACCGAACCGGCCGCGCCGGTGTACGGCTCCGTGGTCGTGGCCACCGGTGCGGGGAACCATCCGCCCGTGCCGCCGGTGGGGTTCTGCGGAATCGTGGCGACGGGTGTGTACGGCCCAAAACCGGGGTTGGTACTGAGCTCGAACGTGCCGCCCGGTGTCGGCGCTTCGCCGTACTGAAGCAGCGAGATCTGCTGGGTTCCCGCCGGGATCGTGATGGCGAACTCGACCCACCCCTCCAGGGCGGAGCCCTGGGTCGCGAACAGGTCGGAGAAGTAGACGCCCGGGAATCCCCAGCCGGTCCCATCGAAGATGTTCGGGGCATAACCGGAGTAGGTGGGGCTACCCGTGTTCACCAAATCGTGGGGGAAGGCCTGACCGAGGACCGCGCCGCCGGCGTCATAGAACGTCAGCGTGCCGATGCCCGGCCGGACGGGGACCACGGTTCCGGACGCGTACGTCACGTTCGCGGCACCCAGCTTGTCGTCGAGGGCCGCCTTGACAGACTTCGCGGCGAGGTCTGCCGGGACTGATGTCGGCGAATAGTCGCCGTGGACAATCTCTTGGCCGAACTCGCCCAGCAGCACCACATCATCGACGGTGCTCGCCAGCGGCAGCACGCCATTCGCGTTCTTCAGCAGGACCACACCTTCGTCCGACGAGGCCTGCGCGGCGGCGCGATGAGCTGCGGTCGAGATCTGATTGTCGATGGTGTACGTGGACCACGGGGTGGTCGGATCGAATTCGCCAAGCCTCATTCGCACGGTGAATGCCCTGGTCAAGTTGACGTTGACGTCGTTCTCGGTCAACAAGCCCTGGTTGATAGCGGGCACGAGGTTGGCGGAATACTGCCCGCCGGTGCAGTCGACGTCGGTGCCGGCCTTGAGAGACCATGCTGTGCCCTCGGCACGGGTCGCCGCGCGGCCGAGAATCGCCGGCGCCCACGCGTGGCCGTCGTTGGCGACACCGGTGTGGGTGTCGGTGACATCGTCGATGGCGCCACAGTCGGAGGTGACGAACCCGTCGAAACCCCAGGTGCGGCGAGCCAGCGTCTCCAACGCGTAGGAGTTGGCGGACTGGGGTACGCCGTTGACCGAGTTGTACGAGGTCATGGCGGATGCCGCCCCGTATTCGCCCATCAGCGTGGCGAATGCGGGGGTGTAGTACTCGCGCAACTCGGCTTCGGTCAGATTCGCCGAGCCGGAGTGGCGGTCGTTCTCGGAGTTGTTGGCGAGGAAGTGCTTGGGCGTGGTGACCGATTTGAGGTAGCCGGAGTTGTCCTCCAGGTCGCCCTGCATGCCGGCGACAAACTGTCCGCCGATCTGCCCGGTCAGATAGGGATCCTCGCCGTAGGTCTCCTCGGCGCGTCCCCACCTGGGGTCGCGGTGCATATTGATGGTGGGGGACCAGAAGGTCAGGCCCCAGCGATCGGACGCGGCGTTGATGGGATCCTCGTAGTACCCACGCGCCTCATCGGACGTGGTCTTCGCCATCGTGCCGACGAGGTCGCGGTTCCAGCTCGTGGCCAGGCCAAGCCCGGTCGGGAACTCGGTCGCCTCGCCCACGGCCGTGCCGGCGGGTGTGGAGGTGGCCGGGGCGGACGATCCGGCGCGGGCGACGCCGTGCAGCGCCTCGTTCCAGTAGGAGTAGGCCCGCACACCGAGGCGGGTGATCCCGGGGGCCTGCCCGCCGAAGGCCGGATTGGTGGCCCTCAGTTGCTGGGCCTTCTCCGCCAGCGTCATGCGCGAGACCAGATCGGCGGCGCGGACCTCGAAGGGGAGCGTGGTGTCTTGGTAGGCGGGCGTGTCGGCAGCCTGTGCCGGAGTGGCAACGGGGGACGGTGCGGACTGGAGTCCGATGGCAGCGAATGCCGCGACAACTGACGCGGCGATGAGCGACGTCAGCGGGCGGTGCCGCGACGAAGCTGCGTGGTGGAACATGGTGTGTCCTTTCGGTTGGAGCGAGCCCACGTCGAAGGAAGCACCGGCCCGTGAGGTGAAACAGATCCCGCGCGCCGGCGCACATCGATCACGTGGTCCCAGAATCCTGAGGAACGAGATCTGCAGCGATGCGCTCCCAATTCCCGCGACTCCGGGACTCAGGCTGATACGGAAACAACCCAGCGCGACCGGTCGAGAACGACGGTGTTGCCGGGCGGTGACGTGGCAAGTCTATCCGCCAGTGGTCGTGTAAATTCGTCTGGCCGCCCCCGCAGGTCGCTGGCTCCGGCGAATCCCGCGGCCGTGGCCGGTGCGTCCGGGAGGGAGTCCGCATGATCAACCTGGTGTTCACCCTGCAAAGCCTGTTGGCGTGGGGGCTTGGCGCGCTCGCGCTGGGAGTCGAGTTGTGGGCGCTCATCGATGCTGTCCGCCATCGGGCTGCAGCGTTCGTGGCTGCAGGCAAGACGAGCAAACCCCTGTGGCTCGCTTTGACCGGGGTGGCCACCGCCATCGGCCTCGTGTGGGTGCTACCCGGACCCGGCCTGCCAGGCCTCGGAGGGATTGCGTCGATCGCCGCCGTCGTCGTGGCGATCGTCTACCTCGTCGACGTGCGTCCGGCCGTGCGGGGTCACGGCCGCCCGCCGCGCCAACGCGGCTCCCATACCGGAGGGTGGTAGCGATGCGAGCGGTGATTCAGCGCGCGCACGGCGCGAGCGTCGCCGTCGAGGGACGCGTGACCGCCTCCTTCGTCGGTGAGGGCCTGGTGGTGCTCCTCGGCGTCACCCATGCGGATGGAGAGCAGCAGGCGGCGAGGATCGCCGCAAAGATTGCCGAGATGCGGCTGTTGCGTGGCGAGCGTTCCGCGTCCGATGCCGGCGCTCCGGTGATCGTTGTCTCCCAGTTCACGCTCTATGGGGATGCTCGCAAGGGCCGGCGACCCACCTGGAACGCCGCTGCACCGGGACCCGTCGCCCAACCGCTCGTGGCCCGTGTGGTGGCGCTCCTGCGGGAACGCGGTCTGACCGTGGGTGAGGGTGTCTTTGGTGCCGACATGGCTGTGACCTTGACCAACGACGGGCCCGTCACCCTGATCCTCGATGTCGAATGACCTGCCACTCGCGGCATGATTGACCGCATGGGTATCGAGATTGTCCGTGGCGATATCACGCGCGAACGGGTGGACGCCATCGTCAACGCCGCCAACTCCACGCTCCTGGGTGGCGGTGGCGTGGACGGAGCGATCCACCGGGCCGCCGGGCCCGAGCTGTTGGCCGAATGCCGTGATGTTCGCGCAACCCTCTACCCGGACGGCCTTCCGGTTGGCTACGCGGTTGTCACCGGGGCGGGCCGCCTGCCTGCCCGCTGGGTCATTCACACCGTGGGTCCAAACGCCCACCTCGGCCAAGTGGCCCCCGACCTTCTCGCCGCGTGCTTCCGATCGTGTCTGCGAGCCGCAGGGGAAGTGGGCGCGGCGTCCATCGCGTTTCCCGCCATCAGCGCTGGCGTGTTCGGGTGGGAGATCGACCAGGTTGCCGCGATCGCGCGGGAGGTGCTCATCGCCGACGATGCCGGTCCCCGCCCGGAACTCGTCCGCCTCGTTGCGCACACCACGGCCGCTGAGCAGGCATTTCGTCGCGCGTTGGCCGACGTGACCGAGGACCGCAGACGCTGATGCCGGCAGCGAAGCCAACGGGCGTCATCGTCGGGGATGGGCGGGATGCCCACCCGTAGCGTCCGGCTTGCAGCGAACTGGGAACACACCAGCGGTGCGCATCGCTACCATGGTTGGCAACGGTGGGCTTCATGTGCAGGGCGGTTAGTCCAGCGGGGCGTCACCGGGTGGGGAGACTAAGACCGAATGTTCGAACGCTTCACTGACCGTGCCCGTCGCGTGATCGTGCTCGCCCAGGAGGAGGCGAGGCTGCTCAACCACAACTACCTCGGGACCGAGCACATCCTGCTCGGCTTGATCCATGAGGGCGAGGGCGTGGCAGCGAAGGCACTCGAGTCCATGAACATCTCACTTGAGGCCGTTCGCGCCCAGGTACAAGACATCATCGGGGAGGGTCAGCAGGCACCGTCGGGGAGCCATATCCCGTTCACCCCCAGGGCCAAGCGTGTGCTCGAATTGACGCTGCGCGAGGCGCTGCAACTTGGGCACAACTACATCGGGACCGAGCACATCCTTCTCGGACTCATCCGCGAAGGCGAGGGCGTCGCCGCTCAGGTCCTCACCAAGCTGGGCGCGGATTTGGCGCGCGTGCGCCAGCAGGTCATCGAACTTCTCTCGGGTTACCAGGGCAAAGACCAGGTGTCCGTGGGTGGGAACAGCGAACAGACCCCCGCGGGTTCGGCGGTGCTCGATCAGTATGGCCGCAACCTGACCCAGGCGGCACGCGAAGGCAAGCTCGATCCCGTCATCGGACGCGAGAAGGAGATCGAGCGGGTCATGCAGGTGCTGTCCCGCAGGACCAAGAACAATCCCGTCTTGATCGGTGAGCCCGGGGTCGGCAAGACGGCCGTCGTGGAAGGTCTCGCCCAGGACATCGTGCGTGGAGACGTGCCCGAGACCCTCAAGGACAAGCAGCTTTACACCCTGGATCTCGGATCGCTGGTGGCGGGATCGCGTTATCGCGGCGATTTCGAAGAGCGGCTGAAGAAGGTGCTCAAGGAGATTCGCACTCGCGGGGACATTATCCTGTTCATCGATGAGATTCACACGCTGGTCGGGGCGGGGGCGGCCGAGGGTGCCATCGATGCCGCCTCGATCCTCAAGCCGATGCTGGCGCGTGGGGAACTTCAGACAGTCGGGGCCACCACTCTCGACGAGTACCGCAAGTATGTTGAAAAGGACCCGGCATTGGAACGGAGAT
>JAISBQ010000391.1 GCA_031266115.1 Bifidobacteriaceae bacterium | reverse complement strand
CCACCGTCGAGACAGCGAGCCTGTCCGTGATCAAACGATCCGGCGCCGCGGAGCCGTTCCGCCGCGAGAAGGTCCTCGCCGGTGTGCGCAAGGCCTGCCAAGGCCGGCCGGTGTCCGAGGACGATCTCGCCCGCCTCGCGCACCGTGTCGAGGAGACCATCCGCGCGCGGGGAGTTGCCGAGATCGACGCCCACGAGATTGGGCTCGAGGTTCTCCCGTCCCTGCGTCGGCTCGACGAGGTGGCCTACCTGCGGTTCGCCTCCGTCTACCGCGGATTCGCCAGCCTGGCGGATTTCGAAACCGAGATCGCCGCGCTGCGGTCCGACGCCATCGTCGGTGCCCTGGTGCCCGCATCTCGGCCGCCTCGCGCACCCGCGGATGCGCTGACCTGATACGCCCACAGTCCATCCCCGATCAGCCTTGAGGAGCCATCTGTCATGACGGACCTGACCCAGTCGGACTCCGCGCCGTTCGCCGCCCACGATCAGGCCACTGATGCGCGCGGCCTTCGCATAGGGCGCGTGTTCACCACCGCGGGAGTCCATCCCTACGACGAGGTGACGTGGGAGCGCCGCGATGTGGTACAGACCAACTGGAAGACCGGCGAGACCGTGTTTGAGCAGCAGGGCGTCGAGTTTCCCGAGTTCTGGTCCCTCAACGCCTCGACCATCGTGGCGACCAAGTACTTCCGGGGCGCGGTGGGCACGGCGGAGCGGGAGTATTCGCTGCGCCAGATCATCGACCGCGTGGTGGGCGTGTATGTCTCGGCCGGCGCAGCCCACGGCTATTTCGCGACCGACGATGACGCCGCCGTGTTCGGAGACGAACTCACCTGGATGCTGCTCCACCAGGTGTTCTCGTTCAACTCGCCCGTGTGGTTCAACGTCGGCACGTCAGCGCCCCAGCAGGTCTCGGCCTGTTTCATCCTGTCGGTGGATGACACGATGTCGTCGATCCTCACCTGGTACACCGAGGAAGGGATGATCTTCAAAGGTGGTTCGGGTGCCGGCGTCAACCTCTCGCGGATCCGCTCGTCGAGGGAGTTGCTGCGCTCCTCGGGTGGCACGGCCTCCGGCCCGGTCTCCTTCATGCGTGGCGCGGACGCCTCGGCCGGCACCATCAAGTCCGGCGGCGCGACCAGGCGGGCGGCCAAGATGGTGGTGCTGGACGTGGACCACCCGGACATCGAGGAGTTTGTCCTGACCAAGTCGCGGGAGGAGGCCAAGATTCGGGCGCTGCGCGAGGCCGGATTCGACATGGACTTGGATGGCCGCGACATCACGTCGGTCCAGTACCAGAACGCCAACAACTCGGTCCGTGTGTCGGATGAGTTCATGCGGGCTGTCGAGACGGGCGGCCAGTTCGATCTGCGCGCCCGGACCACCGGCGAGGTCGTCGACCGCGTTGACGCCCATGGCCTGTTCCGTACCATCGCCCAGGCCGCCTGGGAATGCGCCGATCCCGGAATCCAGTACGACGACACGATCAACGCCTGGCATACGGCCCCGGAGACCGGCCGGATCACCGCGTCCAACCCGTGCTCGGAGTACATGCACCTGGACAACTCCTCATGCAACCTGGCGTCGCTCAACCTCATGGCGTTTTGGCGTCCCGATGGCACTTTCGACCATGAGCGCTTCACGAAGGCCGTGGAGTTGATCGTCACCGCGATGGAGATCTCGATCGCGTTCGCCGATTTCCCGACTGAGTCGATCGCCGCGACCACTCGCGCCTACCGGCAGCTGGGGATCGGCTACGCCAACCTGGGGGCGCTGCTCATGGCGTCCGGGCTGGCCTACGATTCCGATGGCGGAAGGGCCCTGGCCGCGGCGATTACGTCGCTGATGACCGCGACGGCCTACCGCCGTTCGGCGGAGTTGGCCGAGGTGGTTGGGTCCTACGAGGGGTATGCCCGCAACGCCGAGGCCCACATGCGGGTGCTGCGCAAGCACCGCGCGGCGAACGACGGTCTCTCCTCGGTGGCGGCGGCCGATGCCGACATCGCCCAGGCCGCGGGCCGGGTCTGGGAGCAGGCCGTGAGCCTAGGGGCCGCACACGGGTGGCGCAACGCCCAGGCCTCGGTGCTCGCTCCGACGGGGACCATCGGCTTCATGATGGACTGCGACACCACCGGCATCGAACCGGACTTCTCGTTGGTCAAGTACAAGAAGATGGTGGGCGGTGCGTCGATGAGCATCGTCAACCGGACGGTTGGAGCCGCCCTGCGACGCCTCGGCTATGCCGAGGAGACCATTGAGGCGATCGTCGAGTACATCACCGCCCACGGCCACGTGGTCGATGCCCCCGGTCTGCGCCCTGAACACTACGAGGTGTTCGACTGTGCGGTCGGTCGGCGCGCGATCGCCCCCATGGGCCACGTGCGGATGATGGCGGCCGTTCAACCATTCCTGTCTGGCGCGATCTCCAAGACGGTCAACCTGCCCGAATCGGCCACGGTGGAGGACATCGAATCCATCTACTTCGAGGGATGGAAGCTGGGCGTCAAGGCGCTGGCGATCTACCGCGACAACTGCAAGGTGTCCCAACCCCTCTCAGGTGTCTCGGACAAGGACTCGCCCGCCGAGCCTGCCCCGGAACCGGCGCGGGCGGTGCGCAAGCGCCTGCCCAAGCAGCGTCCCTCGGTGACCACATCGTTCTCGGTGGCCGGCGCCCAGGGGTACATCACCTCAGGGTCCTACCCGGACGACGGGCTGGGTGAGGTCTTCCTCAAACTCGGCAAGCAAGGATCCACCTTGGCGGGCGTCATGGACGCCTTCTCGATCGCCGTGTCGATCGGCTTGCAGTATGGCGTGCCGCTGGAGAGCTTTGTCGGCAAGTTCGTCAACCAGCGCTTCGAGCCGTCCGGGCTCACCGACGATCCGGATGTGCGCATGGCGCATTCCGTCATGGACTACATCTTCCGCCGGTTGGCGTTGGA
>JAISBQ010000357.1 GCA_031266115.1 Bifidobacteriaceae bacterium | reverse complement strand
GGGCATTCCGGCGGCCACCAGTCCGGTGGGCATGGACTCCATCGGCGGAGCCATCACCTACAGCATTAGTCGCCCGGCTGGGCTTGTGGTCACCGGGGCCAGGACCCTCCTTGGCGGGGGTGACATCACGGTCGGGGCGGGCAGCGCTTTCATTTCGGTGACCGGCGCCGATACCTCGTACGTATCCGCTGTGACGCAGAATGGTTTCACCTATGTCGCCAGACAAGGGATCGACTTTTTCATTCCCTATACCGCTGTACCGGCGGATGGCAAGGTGCAAATCCAGTTCACCTCGTTTGTTCCTGCCGGGCTCGGCGGGGAACGGAACTATGGGCAATCGTATGCGCCGGGTCAGGATCCTTCGTATCAATGCGCTCCGGCGCAGAACAGCGGTCCGTGTGTGACTGTCGATGTCGTTCCCCCCACCGGCGCCGGCGTTGTGGTTGAAGGTATTCCGGTTGGCGCCATGCAATCCATCGCCCCGCCTGAGACCCTGGTGGGTGATGCCGATGGGACCATCGGTGGCAGCGAGAAAGTGGTTCCTGGGCAGGGATTTTGGGCGATCAATGGGTTGCGCTCCCAGGCGGCCTCGACGGCTCCATCTACGACATCGCGCGGCTGCATGTTGTGGGATTCGACGCTGCTGGATATCACCGGTCCACCGATGGCCCTCTATTCCGATTCGGGCTACCCCCGCGACTTGGCCCGCGCGGTGGGCACACCCATTCCTTCCACCGCCGTCTCGGCTGAATACGCTGCCACCGGTTTGCAGGATCCCACGCGAATGCGGTCGCTCAACTGCGGCGCAGCGGGCTCCGGCTCCGGGGGAACGGGCATCACATGGTATTCCGACCCGGCTACCGTGCCCGGTGGAATCGGCGCCATCGACGCGGTACGGGTGGGCACCAGTTTCGAGTTGGCGCCCAAGCGGGCCATCGCGTGGGCGTTTCCGATGGCGCGAACCACCGGCGCCGCATCGCTCGCACTGGCCGTGGACGCCCCCGAGCCGTGGTATTGGCAGTACGGCACCACCGAATCCGGCACGGTGATGTCAACCTATTCCGGCACCGGCACGGCGAACGATGGCGGTTACATCCAGGCCAATCCGGCGCTGGTCCGGTTCGAGGGCCGATGGGACGCGACCGCCACTCAACGGGGCCGGCTCCAAAGACTCGTCCTGAACCCTGTGGTGATCGGTCCGGCCATTACCGGCACGGATACCGTCGCCAACGACACCACCCTCACCGTGACCTTCGACTCGGCCTGTCAGCAGGTGATGACCGCTTCCATATCGCAAACCGTCAGGTATTCCTACACCCCGCCGGTCATGGGGTCGAACGGCACCTGTTCGGCCACCGATGCCAGGCCAGGTACTTTGACCCTTCTCCTCGGCGACATGCCCGCGCCGGGGGGATTGCCAGGGGGCCTGTACTCGGGTGGTCTGGGGGGTCACGAAACCGACCTCGGTCCCATTTCCTTCATGGTCGCGTTCGCTGCGGCGACTCCGGCACCAGCAGGGCTGACGGCGCGGGCGATGATCAGTTCGGGCGCTGACTCCTCACCGGAAGAGGTCTCACGGGCCTTCCCAACCGACCGCGTGGTCTACCTGCCCATCCAAGTGGCCAACGTCGAGGCCTACAGCGGATCCAAGACTGCGGCCACGCAAGTCGACGGTGCCGTGGCCACCAGCGAGGACTTCACGTACACGCTCTCGTGGTCAAACACCCAAACCCAGGACATGGGTAAACCTCGGTTTGTCGACGTGCTGCCCTTCGACGGCGATCCGCGCGGTACCACCGGTCTGGGTTTGAGTGGGCTCGTGGTGACCTCGGTCGATGCCGAAATGGCCGATCCGTCGCAAGGCACCGTGGGCATCGAATACACCACCGATCCCCCGGCGGGCGTCTACACCTCCGTCTCTACGTCCGGGAACGAGGACGGGACGACCGGCATCGCGTGGACCGCCTGGCCGGGAGCGGGCACGGCACCCACAGGAGTCACGGCGATGCGGTTCACGCCGTCCGGCGACCTCAAATCGGGCTACTCGGGGTTCGCGAACATCAGTGTTGTGGCCCCTGCCTTGGCGGCCACGGGGCGGCTCGCCAACGACATCTTCGGCCTCACGCCAACATCGTCCGACCCCGCCCAAGCGACTCCCGCGCCGTGGGCCGGGGCGTTCGCCGTGGTACTCAATGGCCGGGCGGGTCCCAAACCTGCGACCGTTGGCCTCAGTGGCCGGATTGTGCGCGACCTCGACTTCTCGGGCGCCCTGAGCGCAGCCGATGGTCCTTGGCCGGTGGGGGCTGGCATCGTTGAAATCCTCTCGGGTACATCCGTCGTGGCCACCGCCGGCGCCGGCGCGAACGGCACCTTCCTCATTCCCGTGATCGCTCCGGGGAACTATACGGTTCGCCTGACCAACGTCGCCTCGGCTGGGTGGACCTTGGTCTCCGGCGGATCGATCACCGTCGCCGACAAGGACGTGACCGGCGTGAGTGTCCTCTACCGCGAAACCCTCGCCGATCCGGTCTTGGCTCCCGACCAGGGCGCCGTGCAGGGCGCAGGCTCCGTCCTCATCGACGTGACCGCGAACGACACCCTTGGCCTGCCCACCGCCCCCGGGTCGGTCTTCAACCCGAACACTGTCGCCATTGCGAGCGCACCCACGTACGGGACGGCGGCGCTCGGGGCATTGAACGCTGGCGGAATCGCCCAGGTGAGTTACACGGCGCCGGCCGCCTGGCCGCCATCGGAGGCATCGAAAGCCTCCTACGTCGATACGTTCACGTACTCGTGGACCAACCCCGTCGGCATCTCCCGGACGGCTACGGTCACCGTGACGGTCACCAAGTCGATCTTCGCCGCCGATGACGCGGCCGAGATCCCCGAATCTGGCTGGACCGCAGTCGACGTGCTGGCCAATGACACCGGCGGCCAGCTCTCCGTGGTGCCCTCCACCGTGGTCGCCACCGGAGACCTGGTCGCCCGCGCGGCTTCGGGCAAGGTCGAGGTTTCCTCGACTCACGCCTTCAGCGGGACTGATACCACTTACTCGGGGACGGTGACGTACGGCATCGTCAACGCAGCGGGAGCGACGGCATCGGCGGCGGTAGCCGTCACCGTGCTGAGAAAGCCGGTGATCACGGACGCCCAAGGGTTCGCGCAGCGGATCTCGGCCGGTAGCAACGCTACCTTCACCCCAGGGGTGCTTGACGGCTCGGCCTTGACCGCGCCCAACCCGGTCACACTGGCGGGGCCGGACGCGGGCCGGTACGCCTATGCACCGGCAGCCGGGACGCTGACGTTCGACGGCGCGGGGGCGCAGGCTGGGTCCTACACCGTGGACGCGACGTGGCGGGACCGGGCCGGGCAGACCACGACCGCACCGTTCGAGGTCACCGTTCAGGCCCGACCGACGGGCCAAGGGACCATCATCAACCTGGACTCTGACACCACACCCACTACGGTCGATCCCCTATCCCGTGTCACCGGGACGGGACTGCAGCCGCTGACCTCGGCGTCCGTGACGGCTCCGAGCCACGGGCAGGTGCAGGTGACTGGCGGGAAGGTGGTCTATACCCCAGAGCCGGGCTACTGGGGGGACACAAGCTTCACCGTCACCGCGTGCGATGACGTCCGGCAGTGCGTGAATCTGGTGTACACGGTGGTCATCCGGCAAAGCGGGACCGGGGGACCGACCGGACCGCCGCGGCCTCCGGGTCCGAGCCAGCCGGGTGTGCCCAACTGGCCAGATGGGCCAAGCTCCCCGGGTGAACCTGACCGGCCGGGCGGTGCTGGTGGGCAGGGTGGTACTGGTGCTACTGGTGGGCAGGGTGGTGCCGGTGGTACTGGTGGTGCCGGCGGTGCCGGCGGTGCTGGTAGGCAGGGTAGTGCCGGCGCGTATGGCCTTGTCGAGACGGGCATCAACCCGACCGGTCAAGTGGGCGTGGCTGCGGGAGTCGTCATTGTCGGTGCGGCGACCATCGCTATCGCCCGGCGGCGACGCGTTGATTGGGCATGATCCCTTTCTGGGGCCTAGGCCGCGCGTTTGGTGGACGAAACCCGCTCGCCTTCACCGACACATCGCAGGTGTCCACCCTGGAGGTTTCCGCCGCCAGGCCGGATCGAAGCAGAGGGAGGACACTTTGTGGGGTGCCGGTCTCGGCACTATGGGATCTGTCTGCCGCGTGACCGCATCGCGCCAATGGGAGCCGCCGTGGCAGAACCGAGTTGGCTTAGCTTTACAACGCTGGCGACGAAGATAGCCACCACTATCGCATTGCGAGTGAAGGCAACCGCGACCATTCCGGCATCGCCCTCAAGGAACCAGCCATAGGCGACGGGGAATATCAACCGGGTCAAGGCCGCGCACACGCCGAGCAGGGCGGCCGCCACTCGCCAGGCTTCCGATCGCGGACGCCGGGCCAGTCCCATTAGTACCGGTGCCACGAGCCAATCCATGAATTGCGGCGATCCGACTTTGTTGGCGACGATGGCGGCCCCGAGCGCGGCGAGCGTCCCAATAATCATCGCCTCTTGGCGCCGGCGCCGGGCACGATAGGACAACCAGGCGATCGCTATCAGAGCCAGCGGTAACGCAATGTCGCAGACTCGGCCCACCACGGGGCTGGCGGAACTGTCCAACTCCCAGGTGGACAGCGCGTCGTTATAGGTGGCAAGCGGTTGGCCAGTAGCTGCACGGGCGAGAACGAACGGTGTTGCGGCGATCGACTCGACTTGCAGGCCCCTGCCTGATTGGCTGGAAACAAAACCGAATAACGACCCCGGGCCGGCACCCGCGACCAGGACCGCGAGGGCCACGGCTGCGCTTACAACACCGCCGCCCACTAGAATCTCGCGCCAACGCCGGCGGAAGACCGCCAATAGGGGAACCACTACCACGCCGGGCGCCACCTTGATCCAGGCGCCTACCGTGAGCACGGCCGCGGCGACCGCTGGGTGGCGACCGGCGATCAACAAGGCGGTCAGTATCAAGGGCGGAACCAAGGCATCCAACCGCATCAGGCCGGGACCGCCCATCAACGCCATGAAAGCGGACCAGGCCAGCACGGGGGTGGCCGCGCGCCGCCACCCGAAGCTTCGCACCAACAGGCCCCCGGCAGCGAAATCGAGTAACGTGACCATCAACCACCATGAACTCAGGTACGACAATCCGGTGAGTGCTGCCAATGCCCAGGCCACGGCCATCGGAACCAGCGCCACCACGGGATATACCCACTTAAAGTTGAATACCGGCCAACCGCCGCTATGGATGGCGAAGTCCATCCACGATTCGTACAAAGACACATCGCCGGCGCCGTGCGGTTCAGATGTCTGTGAAGCCACGAGAACCGCGATATGGGCGGCGGTGAACGCCAAGATGGTTGCGCATACCGTCCAGGCGTGGCCCGAAGTACTGATAGCTGAAGCGTTTGGCGATTTCGGCATGAAGCTCCCTTCGGATATGGTCTGGTGCGCCGGCGATGCCCTGGTCTCAACCCAATGGAATGGATACAGGCGGTTCTAGGAAATCGCCGACAAATTCGATGGCCGCCGGGGAATCAGTCGTCTTGATGTCGAATACCAAAGACCCGCTTTGGGACGAGCCGGATGTGATGGGTTCTTGGCCAAGGGCGTTGGTTTGCGCACGGAAAGCGCTTTCGATGTCGTTAGTATATTCGGCGCCTGAAGTGACTCTCAGACGTTGCTGATCGAGGGGGAAATACCCACTGCCGGCGCCTGTGTATTCTACTTCCACGCCGATCTCGACAAACTGTCCCTGTTCGGACGTCCAAGTGCCGGACCCGCCGATTTGGGTCAGTCCAGTCCGGATGTCTAGAACAGTCAACCGGTAATCGCCGTTGTCGAACGCGCGGCCTTTGGACCACGTCGTGGCGCCCGCCTCCCCCGGCCGTGGAGCTGGCTGGGTTCCCTCGCCGGTCGCTGTGGCCGCCGGAGGCGGGCTGGTGGGCGCCGGTTCGCTGTCTCCATCGATCGCGCCGCTGCCCACCAGCACCAACACCACCGTCAATGCGATCATCCCAACGGCCGCCATGACGATGCCGCCCCACGCTTTGGCCGCCCCAGTGAGCCGGCCCGTCAGCGACGGTGCCGGTTGCGCCAGTTCCGGCATTGCTAGGTGTGCCGAGGCGACCGCCTCACGGATCGGCGCGAAGTTGCCGGTGGCTTCGGCCTGGCGGATTGCGGCTCGCGTCAACGTTGTGGAGGCCGGTTCGGTTGGCCCGAGAACCGGGCTTGGTGCCGGCATGGGTATGCCACGGGCCTGAGAGGGGGACCGGGGGTCCGGTTTCGGAGCAGCCGGGACCGGGGGAGCGGCAACCGCGCCTGGCGTGAGCGGCTTGGCTCCCGTCCTAGTCGCTGGCGCCAACGGCGAAGAGGCGGCGGCCACCGGCGGGAGGTGCACAGCGCCGGGTAGCTGAGGTACCGGTCCAGCGGCGCCTCCAGCGCGGGTTGGCCTTTCGGCCTGCCTGGTTGGTGCCGGCGGTGGGACGAATGGCGCGATGGCGCTGGGCGGCAAGACTCGGGACCGGGGCGGGGCTGGCGCTGGCGGCGCGGGCTGGCCCGCGCGAGTCCAAGGTGCCGGTGGTCCGGAGATGAGGGAAGGGATATCCACGTGGGCGTCGGTGTGGCGGGGGACGGGGGCCGCACTTGTCGGTGCCGGGTAGGCGGGGGCGCCAGTGCCAGGCCCACTCCCCACTGTGGGCTGCGACCCGGTGTCGGCGTTCCAAGGGCGCAGCTTCCAGGCATCGGCGGATGGTGCTGGTGTCACCGTCTCACCCTCGGCAGCGCGCGCAGCCCTGGCTGATGGAGGCAGTGGGGGTCTACGAGCGGACGATGGCGCTGGACCAGCCGCCTCCGCCGCACGCCGGGCCGCTTCCTCCCGCAGGGCACGGCGCGTCAGCCCTCCTGTGGTCGAAGGCGAGATCCGCTGTTCGGCTGGCGGCGTGGGAATCATCCTGGTAGGTGGCTGGCGGCCACGGGTGTGGCCGGTGGTGGACAAGGTCAGCCCCGGTGTCGAGTTGGCGCGCCGAGACTACCCGAGCGTAAGCCATGACCGGCGCAGCGCGGGCGGGCTCGCCGGAGCATCCCTCGCGCCGGCGCCGGCAGTTGGCGGTCTCGGCGACGTCAGGGGTGAGCCTTCGAACCATTCGTCTTCTACCTGCTGGCGAGGGCGCGGCGACTCGCCGGAAAGCGGGCGTTCATCAGCACAATTGCCGGTGGTAGCGTTCGGTGCGACACGAGTCCCCCAACTCCCTTGAGGAGGATAAGCATGCCAGTTTGGACCCTGCATGGCAGTGGCCGCTCGGTGGAGCCCGATAACGTTGTCGCGCCCGACGAGCGTCTATCGTGGCCCCGCACCGTCGGGATCGGACTTCAACACGTTGTTGCGATGTTCGGCGCCACTTTCCTTGTCCCGCTGATCACCAAGTTTCCGCCGGCCACCACCCTGTTCTTCTCGGCAGTCGGCACCATCTTGTTCCTCCTGATCACAAGGAACAAGTTGCCCAGCTACCTCGGTTCGTCCTTCGCGTTCATCTCTCCGATCATTGCCGCCAAAGGGGGCGACGATGGCACCGACTTCGGGTCGGCGCTGTTCGGGGTGATGGCGGCCGGCGTCCTCCTCGCCATCGTCGGGGGAATT
>JAISBQ010000149.1 GCA_031266115.1 Bifidobacteriaceae bacterium | reverse complement strand
GGCCCGCGACGGGCGGCGCCTGGAGGCCCACGCCGAGCGTATCCGGGCGGCCGCCGGCGTGGATGTCGAGGTGATGGCCGAGGACTTGGCGAAGCACCGCGCGGTGGATCGTGTGGCCGAGCGTGTCGCCCAGGCCGAGCGGCCCGTCGGTCTGCTGGTCAACAACGCGGGCTTCGGCACGTCGCTGAGCTTCTTGGAGACGCCTATCGCCGCATCCGAGCGGGCCATGGACGTCATGATGCGCGCCGTCATGGTGCTGTCGCACGCGGCCGCGACCCACATGACGCCGCGCGGTCGTGGAGCGATCCTCAACGTATCCTCGGTGGCGAGCTACACGGCAAGCGGCCCCTATTCCGCGGCCAAGGCGTGGGTCACCTCATTCACCGAGGGATTGGCCGTGGAGCTGTCCGGAACCGGTGTGACCGCGACGGCCGTGTTGCCGGGGCTGACCCACACGGAGTTTCACGAGCGGGCCGGTTTCGACGGCTCCGTCTACCCCTCCTGGTGCTGGCTGACGCCGGGCCAGGTGGTCTCCCGAGCGCTCGCGGATGTCCGCCGCGGCGCCGTCCTGTCCACGCCGTCGCTGCGCTACGAGGTGGCGTGTCAGGCGGCCAGGATGGCCCCGCGATGGCTGGTGCGCTCCCTGTCCGGGCCTCTCGGCCGCTAACCGACGATGACGTCCCTCACCCCTCCCCACGCGCCGGCCTCGCCGCGCGAGGAATTGCGCCGCCTCATCCAGTCGTTGGCCGTCATCCGGGGTCGCGTGACGCTCGCCTCGGGACGGGAGGCCGACTATTACGTCGATCTTCGCCGGGTCACCCTTCACGGCCGGGCCGCGCCGCTGGTGGGGACCGTGATGCTGGACCTCCTGGTGGCAGCGGGTATGGGTCCGCCTGGGGTCGAGGCCGTGGGCGGGCTGACCATGGGGGCCGATCCGGTGGCGACGGCGATACTCCATGCCGCGGCGGGGCGCGGCATGGGCATGGATGCCTTCGTGGTCCGCAAGGAGGCCAAGGCGCACGGTTTGCAGCGCCGCATCGAGGGCCCAGATGTGCGGGGCCGGCGGGTGGTCGCCATCGAGGACACGTCGACCACCGGCGGATCCCTGCTGACGGCGGTTGAGGCCCTGCGCGAGGTGGGGGCCGAGGTGGTCGGGGTGGGCGTCATCGTCGATCGAGACACTGGGGCGCGCGAACGCATCGAGGCGAGTGGATTGGCCTATCACGCGGCCTACGGTGTGGAGGATCTGGGGCTCACCTGACGTCGGCCTATACCATGGGCGACGTGGGAATGGGGGACCGTCCGGGCCCCTCGGGTCCGCGTCCCGCAGCGAGGGGGGGTGTGTGGTGAACCCGGGGAGTATCGCGGCGTGGGTTGTGCCGGTGGCGGGCGTAGTCCTCGGGGTCTTTGCAGCCGTGGTGCTGTGGGCCTACCGGCGATTGACGCGCCGATCGGACGAGATGCGCTCGGTAGCGGCCCTCTACCGTTGGGCGTTCACCCCCGATTCGCCCGACCTGGCCCGACGATGGCGGGGAACACCGTTCGGGGTGGGTACGGACCGGCGGGCGGGTGAGGTGTTCACCGGTTCCCATCGCGGTCACCATTTCACGGCGTTCACTTACACCTTTGTTCCGGCTGCCGGCGGCAAGGCTCACACCTATTCTGTCTATTCCCTGTCCACGGGTCATCGGGTGCCCACCATCGAATTCACACCGGCAGGAATAGAACCTCCACCCGCTGAGCTAGGCGGAGGGCGAGTCGAATTCGCCTCGGCCGATTTCAACAACGCCTGGACAGTCACCGCGGGCAGTGCCACGGTGGCATTCGGGCTGATCAATCCGGCGTTTGTCGCGTGGCTGATGCGCGCGGACCATGCCATCCCGCTGCGATTCGAGGGCACGGACATCGTGACGTGGCGGGCCGGACGGATGAGACCCGGTTCGATCATGCCCACGCTGGACCAGCTCGCGGAGGTTGCGCGGCTCGTGCCTCAGTACGTGCGCGATGCCTACGCGGCGGCGCAGGCCAACCCGCCGCCGCACCGGGTGACTACTCGGCGTCCGGCGTCTGGTCCGCCGCAACGTCGCCGGCCTGGCGCCGAGCCGCAAGACGGTGGCGCAGGTATTCCACGATCATCGGGATAACAGAGATCAGGACGATCCCGACGATGATCACGTCGATGTGCTCTTCGACAAATGGGAACGACGTTCCGAGCCACACTCCAGCCAGCGGGATGAATATCCCCCACGTGAAGGCTGCGACCAGGTTGAACGCGATGAAGTGCCGGTAGTCCATCCGGCCCACCCCGGCCACCACCGGGCAGAATGTCCGCACGATCGGCACGTATTGGGCGATGACGATGGTCCTGCCCCCGTATCGTGCGAAGAACGAGTACGTCTTGTCGACATAGTCGCGTTTGAAGAGGCGCGAATCGGGCTTGTTGAAGACCCTCGGCCCTAGCGTGCGTCCAATCCAATACCCGGTCTGGTCCCCGGCCACGGCCGAACATGCGATCGCCAGACAGGCCACCCAGATGGGGGTGGGGACCGTTCCCATCCCCAGGAACACGCCGAGCGTGAACAGCAGCGAATCGCCTGGGAGGAAGAACCCCACCATCAGGCCCGTTTCGGCGAACACCACAGCGCACACACCCACCAGCGACCACGGCCCGAGCCAGGTCACGAAGGCGTTGATGAGGTTGGCGGGATCGAGCCACGCGGGCCCGAGCGCCAGGACATCGGCAGATGCGGTCAGGGCCGCGAAGGAGTCGATCGCGCAGTGCAACACGGCCACTACAGTACGTGAGGTGTCGTCGGCCCCCCTCCCGCCGGGCGTGTCCCGCCCTGCCGATCCCTCAGGCCACATCACCGCCGGGGCCGGGGTCGAGGCCGGCCGGCCGGCCGATATCGCCATGTCCCTGGCCGATGACGATCCCCACCCGTGGCCCGATGCCGGACCGGGCGTTGGCCCGTGGGAAGGTCCGTGGCCCGAGGACCCTCGCTACGACGCGACGCTGCTGGCCGAGGGCGATAGGCGCAATGTGGTGGACTGCTACCGCTACTGGACGGTGGAGGCCATCACGGCCGACCTCGACGCCACGCGCGGCGGCCTGCACGTGGCGGTGGAGAACTGGGAGCACGATTTCAACATCGGCTCAATCGTCCGCACGGCCAACGCGTTCGGCGTCGCCGCGGTCCACATCGTTGGCCGGCGCCGGTGGAATCGCCGAGGGGCGATGGTCACGGACCGCTACCAGCACATCTGCCACCACCCAGCGGCGGGTGACGTGGTGGCGTGGGCGCGGGAGACCGGCATCGTCCTTATCGGGATCGACAACGTAGGCCGATCGCGTCCCCTCGAAGGGGCCCGGCTCCCGGAACGCTGCCTGATGTGGTTTGGGTCCGAGCGTGCGGGGCTTTCGGACGAGGCGCTGGATGCATGTCAGGACGTGTTGGCGATCACCCAGTACGGGTCCACGCGGTCGATCAACGCGGGGGCGGCGGCGGCGATCGCGATGTGGGCGTGGGCCATCCAGCACCGGTGATGCGCGGCGGCGTCCGCGCGTGGGCGTTCACCAGGTCATATGGGACGTCGGTCCCAGGGCGTGATAGCGAGGTCTGGGACCTGTGGCGCGGGATCGGCTGGCGAACCGTGGCAGGATGGACGCCGAACCCTGTCCCCGCGAGCATGTGGAGTTGAAGTCTTATGCCAGTAGCAACCCCCGAGGTCTATGCCGAACTGATCGACCGCGCCAAGGCTGGCCGGTTCGCCTATCCGGCCGTCAACGTGACCTCGTCCCAGACCGCCGTCGCCGCCCTGCGGGGCTTCGCCGAAGCCGAGAGCGACGGCATCATCCAGGTGTCGGTGGGCGGTGCCGAGTACTTGTCGGGCTCGACCGTCAAGAACCGCGTCAACGGATCGCTCGCCTTGGCTGCCTTCGTTCGCGCCATCGCGGACGATTACCCGGTCACGGTCGCGCTCCACACCGACCACTGCGCGAAGCAGAACCTCGATAGCTGGGTCCGCCCGCTGCTCGCACTCGAAGCCGAGGCCGTCAAGGCCGGCCGGCTCCCCGCCTTCAACTCCCACATGTGGGATGGCTCGGCCGTGCCGCTGGCGGAGAATCTCGTCATCGCGGAGGAACTCCTGATCAAGTCCCAGGCGGCCCGCACCATTCTCGAAATCGAGATCGGCGTGGTGGGCGGCGAGGAGGACGGGGTCTCGGCCGAAATCAACGACAAGCTGTACACGACGGTCGCCGATGGTCTCAAGACCGCCGCGGCACTCGGGCTGGGGGAGCGGGGCCGCTACCTCACCGCGTTGACATTCGGCAACGTCCACGGCGTGTACAAGCCGGGCGCGGTCAAGTTGCGCCCCGAGATTCTGCGCGAGATCCAGGAAGCGGTGGGCGCCCAGTATGGCAAGGAGCGCCCCTTCGATCTCGTCTTCCACGGCGGTTCCGGGTCCACGGCCCAGGAGATCTCCGATGCGGTGGACTTCGGTGTCATCAAGATGAACATCGACACGGACACCCAGTACGCCTTCAGCCGCCCGGTCGCGGATCACATGTTCCGCTCGTACGATGGCGTGCTCAAGGTGGACGGCGAGGTCGGGAACAAGAAGCAATACGATCCGCGCGCGTGGGGCAAGGCCGGCGAGGCCGGGATGGCGGCGCGGATTGTCGAAGCCGCCCAGCGCCTGCGGTCAGCAGGGACCAAGCTCAGCTAAGGACCTTATGGCAGGGGCACTTACGCGCGCCCGCTGGTGGCCGGACGGTCGGGGGTCGGCCACCGCGGGCGCGCGTAAGCCCTTTGGGTGGTGGGGGCTGGTGGTGTGCGGGGTCGTGCTCTTTCAGCGCCGGTCTGACTGATGGAAGCCGTCTTGCGGCGCGGCGCGCCTCCCCAAGCGTGGGTAGAGTCATGAAATAACAGCCATGTAATTTTCCGGCCGGTGGGCCTCGTGTCGATGCGCAGAGGTAGATGGACGTGAATCTGGTCCAGGACTTGTACACCCTTGACCGGGCCCTGTCGCCGATTGCTCATGGCCGCGAGCGCGTGGCACTGATGGACGGCATGCTTGAGGCGGCCCGCCAGGTCGAGAGGGGCGAGGCAGCACGGATCGTCACCACCTCCCGCCGGATGGCTGAATTGTGGTTCTTGTCGAGTAGTCGCGGCCTGAATGTGCCCCTGGCGAACGGCGTCCAGGTGCTCAGCGACAGACTGATCGACCTCTTGCCCGCCGGGTCGTGGGGTCACGACGACGGCCCAACCCTCGCGGTGGACGACGGAGCGGTCGGTGCAGGGAAGAGCGCCAAGACCATGGGGAAGCTGGTCCGAGACTGCGAGCGGGTCACCGGCAGACGGGGTATGGTCGAGGCGCGCCCGCTGTTGAAGCTCCCGGACAGGACCGCGAAGGATCGGGAACTCATTGTGGATTTCCACAAGGAATTCGCGATGACCTTTGCGCGCCACACGGTCACGGGATACTCCGACGCTGTGGTGTCGCGGCCGGTGAAATCCGAACCGAAGACCATGCTGCGGATCTTCAGAGACGAGCAGTGGCGCACCGTCGACACCACGGGAGCCCAAGCGGCGACGAAATCAATTTGGACCTTATCTCTGTTCTCGGTGGGTGAGGTGCGCGAGCGATTCCTCGCGAGCCTCGGGGAGGCACGAGGGGTGGTCGACGTGCTCAAAGTGCGCGTCCACCAGACGGCTCGGAATCTCAAGCCCACGGCGCGGTTTGTCCCCATCGTTCTCACCGGGCCCCTGTCCGCCCGCGGTCTGGCGCGGTGGCTGCGGACGAGGGGGCTGGATGTGCGCGATGGGGACGAGGCCGCGCTCGCCGCCGGGGCCGCGTTGGTCTCGTTGGTGCTCTCCCGGATGCTCTTCGACGTTTTCCGGGAGTACGCCGCTGAGAACTGGGGCCTGGAGATGGATGTGGATCGCGACCTCCTCGACCTCATCGCCGGACGCGACCTGGCGAGGCATGTGTACGAGGATGCCGCCGTTGATCTGGCCCTGATCCTCGACGGGGAGCACGGGGGTGGCGAGACATCGCGCAGCGACACGCCCGCCTGGCCCACCGAGGGGTTGCTCGTCTGGCCGAGTCGGGATTGTGACGCGAATCGGCGCGCGATGCGGGTGGGGGATGATGCGGTACGACCGGTGTTCGAGGCCGTTGCTGCCGGCAGCGCGCGGGGTGGCGCGCGGGGTTTGCGGGGGAGGCGCAAGCGCGACCCGGTGACCCTGAGGCGAGTTGCGCAGGCCACCAGGTGCTCGCTGGCAGCTGCCTCGGTCGCCCTGGATGTTCTTGACGATGCCGGATGGCTGGTCACCACCCCAGAAGTGGTGGGTGAACGAGTGGAGCGGGTCGCCAGGTCTGCCGAATACGTGCCCACGTACGACGATCTCCCGATGTGCATCGGCGGCGGTCGTCTGGCAGTCCCCCGACGTACGGAGGAGCACGATGACGAGTATCTCGACGATCTTGACGCCGAGGTGTCACTCGATGGATAGCCCCGCGGTACACCAATCCTCGAGCGGAATGAGACGCCAGCCGGTGCCGACCTCAAGGCCGAGGCGCTCACCGGGGTTGCTCGAAGCGCGGACGGTGTCGTCGGGTCCTAGGGCGATCGCGGTGACGGCAAGTAGAATGGACGCCCGGCGTGCGTACTGCGTACCTCGTGTATGGTTCGGGTCCATGCACGTGTCCGCGGCTGGCACATCGCCCCACCCAGCCGCTCATGTTGGCGAGCGCCCGGCTCCTCTCGGAGGGTCGGGCACCGTTGTTGGGGGCGAATGATGGTGAGTCCGACGTTGTCGCGGCAGGGGTACGCGCTCGATAGGGCGTTGGGGTCGGTCCTCGGCGGCGCTTTGCGGGTGAAGCTGATCAACCGCATGTTCGAGGCGGCCCGACGAGTCGAGGCCGGTGAGGTGGCGCGGATTGTTGCGGCCGCCCGGCGGATGACCGATCTGTGGTATCTCTCGACCGCTCATGGTCTGGCGCCGACACTGGAGAACGGCATTCAGGTCGTCAGCGACCGCATGCTTGGGCTCCTGCCCAATGGAGTGTGGGCGCAGGACGTGTCCCCGACCCTCGCGCTGGATGAAGTCACTATCTCGGGCGACACGATGAAAAAGCTCGTCGTAGCGTGCGAACGCTTGACCGGTGGTGCGGAAGGCTCCGTGGTGCCTTTCCCTCTCGTGGAGCTCAGAGACGACACCGAAGCAGAGAAGACTGTCATCGCGGAGTTGCACCGAGGGTTCGCCCAGGCATTTGCGAGTGCCGTGACGCCCTATGTCACAGATTTTGTGGTATCTAACCAGGTGAAGACCACGCCGGAGCAGATGATCAGCATCTTCGCAGACGAGCAGTGGCAGGTTGTTGATGTCACCGGAGCACAGTCAGCAGACAAGCCTACGTGGGCGTGTTCGCTGTTCCCGCATGGCGATTTGCATGAGCGGTTCATGGACGGCCTGGGTCGCGTTCGCGACTTGGTTCAGGTAGTCAAGGTACGAGTCTTCTCTGCGTCCACGGGTGGTGGTGAATCGATCGTTCGCTTCGTCCCCATGGTTCTGACGCGCGGATTGCCCACCGACGGCCTAACGTGTTGGCTCGAGCTGAAGGGCCTCGCCGTGGGACGTCAAACGGAGGCTGATGCCCTAGTTGCTGCGGCGACCTTGGTGTCGATGATCCTCTCCGCGAGCCTCTTCGAGGTCTTCCGCGACCACCTCGCCGCCGAGCACAGCGTGGAGATCGGGGAGGACCAGGCCTTCGCCCGACTGGTCGCTGGGCCGCAGTTCGTGGACCTCGTGTGCCCTGCAGTCCCCTCCGAGTTGGAGTGTCTTCTCGGCGACGCTGCTCAGAAGGGTGGGGCGGCGCGGGTATCGCCGTCCGTTGAGGTGTCGGAGAAGCCGCTCACGTGGCCAGACAGAACTTCCGGCAACGATGCCCACTACTTTATGGCCGGCGATGACGACGTCAAGCACCCGCTCGAAGAGATTGAGCGGGCCACCAACAAGAAGCTCGCTCAAGAGACCGATGGTCGCGAGGGCGTCGGAATCCCCCTGGCGGATCTTGCTTCACGCGTCGGGAGCTCAGTCAAGCGAACCTCAATCGCTCTAGACATCCTCAACGACAGTGGCGCGGCGGTCAACGAAAGCAGGCTGATGGACGGCCGCGTGGAACGGGTGTCCAGGACCGCTGAGTTCGCGCCCAAGTACGAACACTTGACTAAGTGCTTCGGTGGTGGCCGTCTCGCCGTGAGGCTCACCACGATA
>JAISBQ010000204.1 GCA_031266115.1 Bifidobacteriaceae bacterium | reverse complement strand
CGGGGAATGCCAACGGGTCGCGATCGCTAGGGCGGTGGTCCACCAGCCGCGCATCGTGTTGGCGGACGAGCCCACAGGGAATCTCGACACTCGCGCGGGCGCCGGGGTGCTGGAGCTGTTCGCGGAACTCCACCTGGATGGCACCACCCTGGCCGTCATCACTCACGACCCGGCCGTCGCGTCCCGGTTCGACCGCGTGGTGACGGTCCGCGACGGCCGGGTGGTCGCGGACAACCCGGGTCTGGGCCCGCGTCGAGGCCCCGCCCTGAGTCCAGGCCCAGGCCCAAGCCCAGGCCCAGGCCCAAGCCCAAGCCAGCGCACTGGACCGCACCCGAGCCCGCGTCCCGCACCCATCGAAGGCGAGCTTTCGCGCACTGGCCCAGATCCCGCGTCCATCGAGGATGAGCTTTCGCTCACTCCGGGGGTCGGATTCGGGCCCGGAGCGGAGGTTTAGTATGCGAAAGCTCGCGTTCGGCGGGGTGGCGGGACAGCGAGGTGCGCCAAACCTCGCCGCCGGTGACTGCCAGGTCGCCCGTGACCGTGGCACGGTACCCCCACCACCAGTTCCGTCCTCGGCGCCACCTCCGACCCCGGCACGGCTGTCACTACGGGACCACCTGGGACTCGGTATCGCCGGTGTCCGCACACGCAAGGCGCGCGCGATGCTGTCCGCGCTGGGTGTCGCCGTGGGAATCGCCGCCCTCGTGGCAGTCATGGGCCTCGCCGAGGCGTCCAAGGCTGACCTCATGGCGCAACTGTCAGCGCTCGGGACAAACGTGCTGACCGTGACGCCAGGGCAAACATCGCTGGGCGCCGAGGCGGTCCTGCCCGAGTCCGCGCCAGGGATGCTGGCGCGGATCGCGAGCGTAGAGCAGGCCGCTGCCACCTATCGCGTCGACGCCAACGTCTACAAGAACGATCGCATCCCCGCCGCCAAGACCTCCGGCCTGAGCGTCGCGGGCGCCGATCTCAACCTGGTGGCCACGATGCGTTGCGACCTGGCCCAGGGCCGTTGGCTCGACGCTGCACTCGCCTCTTACCCGGCGGTGGTGCTCGGGTCGAAAGCCGCTGAGCGTCTGGGGGTCACAGGACTTGACCAGCGACCGATGGCTGTGTGGATCGCGGGGCGGTGGTTCGCCATCGTCGGGGTTCTCGATCCAGCCGCCCTGGCACCCGAACTGAACACGATGGCGTTGATCGGGACCGGGATGGCTGGGCAGCTCGACGCCGAACTCCGGGATCTGAGTCTCACCGAAGCCACCCTCGCGCCCACCCACGTGTATCTGCGGGTGAGGGAAGACCTGGTCGCCGAGACGCGCGACGTAGCGGCCAGAACCGCCAATCCACAGGCGCCCGGAGAGGCAGAGGTGACCCGGCCGTCCGACGTCCTGGCTGCTCAAGCGGCCACCGACCGGTCTCTGACCGCCCTGTCTCTGGGCCTCGGCGCGGTGGGGTCGGCCGTGGGCGGGATCGGTATCGCCAACGTCATGGTGGTCTCCGTGATGGAGCGCACGGGGGAGATCGGCGTGCGACGGGCACTTGGGGCACGCCGGCGGGCGATCCGGCGGCAGTTCCTCGTGGAGGCGGTGACGCTGGCCGTCATCGGCGGCGCGATGGGCGCGGCGGGCGGCTCAGTGGCGTCGATCGCCTACGAATGGGCCCAAGGCTGGACGATGACGGTCCCATGGTCATCGGTCGGGTTGGGCCTCGGCGCATGCGTGGCCATCGGTGCTCTCGCCGGGACATGGCCCGCCATCCGGGCGGCCCGCGTCTCACCGACCGAAGCCTTGCGGCGCGCGGGATGACGCGCGGCCCCCATCCCGCTGATGTCTGACGGACCGGCCGCGAGGTCGCAGCGGGATGGGCCCAACCCTTCATGTCAGCGTGGCCGGCTTACATCACCGTCACCGGGTAGGTCGCGGACTCCTTGCCAGCTTTGACGGTCACGGTAGCCACGCCGGGTGCGAGCGCCGTCAATCGGCCGGCCTTGTCGACCCCGAGGACTGCCGGGTTGGAGGAGGTGTAGGTGACCTTCACGCCGACGGGACTCGCCGGGACGTAGGAGCCGGCCGCGAATGCGGTAGTGCCCGCGGCCAGCACCGCCGGGATGCCGGTGGCCTGGACCGATGTGACCCTGGCCTTTGCTCCGCGTGGGGCCTTGGCGACCACGGTGACGGCGATGGTGGCCTTGCGGTCGCCGGACTGGACCGTGATGGTGGCCTTGCCGGCACGTTTCGCCGTGATCGTGCCCGTGGCCGAGACCGTGGCGACCTTCTTTGTGGAGCTGCCCCACGTCAGGGCGGCCTTGGTGCCATCAGCACCCAGCGCGAGGGCCGGGATCCTGGTCGTGGTGCCCTTGACCAGCCGGACACGCGGCTGCGCCGTCTTCACGGCGACGGTCCCGGTGGGCGCCGTGGATGCCGCGAAGGCGTCCGCCGGCGGGACCTCGGTGTTGACACCCACCCAGGTGCCGGGATCGACCGGGGCCGATGGCGGTGTGGGAGTCGTGTCGCATCCGTCGCCTTGGCCGTCGCCATCGGCATCCTCCTGGCCGGGGTTGTAGGCCGCGGGACAGTTGTCGGCACCGTCGGGGATGCCGTCGGCGTCGCGAGACACCGATACGGTGGTGGACCCGATGGCCGACGCGCCGGAATCGTCGGTGACCTGTACCGACACCGTTCCCTCGAACGCCTCGGGCCACGCGGTACTCAGCGTCGGTTCGGCCGTGGACTGGTCCCATTCGCCGTCCCCGTCGAGGTCCCAGTCGTAGCTCACCAGTGCGCCGCTCATGGCATAGGAGCCCCGCGCGTCGAGGGTAAGTTCCTCATCGGTCGCCACATCGAACGGGCCGTCCAGCACGGCGACCGGTGGGTCGACCGGTGGGGCGGGCTCACCGCCTGACGGGTCCGGGAGCGCAACGACGTCACCGGAGGTCACGATCCCCGGTCCGTGCGCTGGCACGGGCAGCCGGCGCAGCAGCGTGGCTTCTTGGGTGTGACCCGTGAGATTCGGGTGATACCACTCCATGTACACCAGCGAATCGAATTCGTGTACCCACCGATCACGGTTGACCTTGAGGAATGCCGGATGCGGCTCATGGCCGGCGAACGCGGACTTGACGGTGTCGATGAACGCCACCGGATTGGCGCCGGCCGCGGCCGTGGCGTTGACGGCGTCGATGGCGGCCGCCTGGACCCCGTCATACGCGTCGCCGAGAGTCCGAGTTGCCGTGCCTGCGTCGAAGGAATCGATGATGAACTGCGGCAACACGAAATCGTTGAGTACGTAGGAGTCTGTCGTCGCCATATAGGGGTAGGAGACCAGCACAATCTGTCCGGTGGGGGACATCCTGGCGCGAATCTCGGTCAGCGTGGTGACGAGTTTCGACTGGATGGTGGTGAATTCGTCGTAGGCCTTGTTCACCTGGGCACGGCACCGTCCGGCGCTTCGTGCCACCGGGACAAAGCACCACGCGATCAGGTCGAGGAACTTCAGATCGTTGCCGCCCATCGTCAACGCGACCAAGTCCGTTTCGGATGTCACCGAGTCGATCTGGGGGCGCACCGTGCGCGTGCACGAGACCTTCGCGCCCACGCGGTTGACCACGGCCGAGGCGGTGTAGTCGATCTGCTCGTCATCGGACTTCTTGACACCGCACAGGCCGCCCGCCTTGGCCTTCGCGATGGCCGTCGCGGCGGCGTCCCTGGCCAGCGGCGTCAGGTAGTAGAACCAACCGGTCTCCATGACGTTCGGGTTGAGGATGTCGTCGAGGACCCCTCCGGAGCAGGCCACCGTGGTGAAGTCGACGGCATATCCGGCGTCGCGCAGGTACGCCGAATACTGGGATCCCCAGCCGTTGTGGGACCGGTAACAGCCAGCGGCCCCGTAGTAGCCGGTCGCACCGTTGCCGGCCGAGTACGAATCGCCGAGTTGAACGAACTTCACCACCTGGGCAGGCGCCGTGGGCGCGTTCGATGCGGTGAACGCCGCAGCCTGGCTCGGTGAGCCGGGAGACATGCTCCCCGAGACGAGGGCGATACTGGCGATCAGGGCTGCGCAGGTGCGGCGGGTGTGCAAATGTGTCATGTGGGGTATCCCGAGTTCTGTGTCAGTACAACGTGAGTTGGGGTGTCAGGGCCCGTCGCACCAGGATGTGACGCCGAACGGCCGGCGCGCCGGCGCACGTCACGCCATGATTCGCGGGGTGGATATGTGTCGGGTGGTGTGTCACGTGGTCACGGTGTCAGGTCCCCATTGGTAGCCCGTGGGTGCGACAACTCGCGTCCCGGGGACCGCCGAGGGGAAGGGCGGGTGGACAAGTGTCCCGAGCCTAGTGCGTGTCTCGGTGTGATATCTCCCACAAGACTGAATACCACACCGGTATCGGCACACCGCACCCAGACTTGCTAATCTCGCGTCGGGCCCCGGGGCATGGGTCCGTGAGGACCAGCGTGAAACGGGGGCAAAGACCGGTGGTCGAGCTATCGCAGTTGTTGAGAGTGCCAATTGTCGGGGCGCCGATGGCGGGAGGTCCTTCGACACCTCATCTTGCCGCCAGCGTGGGGGAGGCCGGAGGGTTGGGCTTCCTGGCCGGTGGGCGCCTTGACCCCGCCGACCTGCGCAAACAGATCCGCCAGGTGCGCTACCTGACCGAGCGACCTTTTGGCGTCAACCTGATGGTTCCGCAGTGCCAGCCGAATCTGGAGCTTGCCGCGCCGGCGTGGTTGGCCTATCGGGCCGCGTTGGCGGACGATGCCGTTCAGGTCGGGGCGGCACTGCCCGCCCGGCCGCGCCGAGACGACGACGATTTCGCCGGCAAGGTGGACACCGTGGTGGCCGAAGGTCCCGCCGTGGTCTCGTTCACATTCGGCCTGCCCGCCATCGAGGTGCTACGAGCCATCCAGTCCGTGGGAACAGCCGTGTGGGCCACTGTCACCCGCATCGAGGACGCATGCTCCGCGTTGCTGGCCGGCGTGGACGGCTTGTGCCTCCAGGGACCAGACTCCGGTGGGCACCGCGCCACCGTTCACGCGAGCGATCCGCCGCCCACAGTGCCACTGGAGAGCCTCATCGCCGAGGCTCGGACGTTGACGAAGCTGCCGCTCATCGCCGCCGGCGGGGTGGATGGGCCCGCGGCGGTTGCCCGCTTGTTGGGACTCGGGGCCGATGCCGTTCAGGTGGGCACGCTGTTGCTCGGCGCCACCGAGGCGGGCACGCATCCCGCGCACCGACGAGCCCTCGGGGCGAACGCCGTCTACGGACAGACCGTCGTGACAAGAGCGTTCACCGGCAGGCCTGTCAGGGCGGTGCGCAACGATTTCGTGGCTCGTCACGATTCTTGGGCGCCGGCGCTGTATCCCCACGTCCACCACCTCACGGCGCCCATCCGTGCGGCGGCCGCGGACGCTGGACAGTCCGACTTGCTCGGGGTGTGGGCGGGTACGGGCTATCGCGCGGTCCGCGAGACCTCGACCCACAGGATCGTCGACCACCTCGCCGCGGCGGCGCGGCATTGGGCTCCAGCCCTGGCTGTCGCGTAGAGGTTGCCGCCCGAAGGGCGGCGACTGACCGCGCTGGGGTCGGCAGTGCGAGACCACCAGGTACAAGTGCCGAACCCACGCCAACACACCCAGACCACCCATTGTCATGTCTCGGAGTCTTGTGGACGGTTCAGTCTCACTGTCTTGTGGACAGTCCGCTCGTACATCCATGCAGGTCAGCGCCTGACGGAAACGATGGAGGCACCGGCGGGCGGCCAAG
>JAISBQ010000196.1 GCA_031266115.1 Bifidobacteriaceae bacterium | reverse complement strand
CACCCCACCGTTCACCATCCACCACTTGTCGACAAGGAGACGATTTCCCGTGGCACAGCTCTACTACGACGACGACGCCGATCTTGGCATCATCCAAGGCCGCACAGTGGCCATTCTCGGCTACGGCTCCCAGGGCCACGCCCACGCGCTCAACCTGCGCGATTCGGGTGTGGACGTGAGAGTCGGCCTGACTGAGGGTTCGCGCTCCCGGTCCAAGGCGGCCGACGAGGGCCTGCGCGTCGTGACCCCTTCGCAGGCGGCCGCCGAGGCCGACCTCATCATGATGCTGGTCCCCGACCACGTGGCGCGCCGGGTGTACGCCGAGGCGGTCGCCCCGGCGCTGAACCCCGGCGATGCCCTGTTCTTCGCCCATGGGTTCAACATTCGGTTCGGCTATATCTCGGCGCCCGATGGCGTTGATGTCGCCATGGTCGCCCCCAAGGGCCCCGGCCACCTGGTGCGCCGCGAATACGTGGATGGCCGCGGCGTGCCGGTGTTGGTGGCGGTGGAGAGGGATGCCACGGGCGGGGCGTTCCCGCTCGCCCTCGCCTACGCCAAGGCATTGGGGGGCCTGCGTGCCGCCGGCCTGGCCACCACCTTCACCGAGGAGACCGAGACCGACCTGTTCGGCGAGCAGTCAGTCCTGTGCGGCGGCGTCTCCCACCTGGTCCAGGCCGGTTTCGAGACCCTGACCGACGCCGGCTACCAGCCAGAGATCGCCTACTTCGAGGTGCTCCACGAACTTAAGCTGATTGTCGACCTCATGTACGAGGGAGGCATCTCCAAGATGCGGTGGTCCGTGTCCGACACGGCCGAATACGGCGACTATGTCTCAGGGCCGCGGGTGATCGATCCGGCCGTCAAGGCCCACATGGCCGATGTTCTGGCGGACATCAGGTCCGGCGCGTTCGCCGCCCGGTTCATCGCCGACCAGGACGCCGGAGGCCCCGAGTTCGCGGCTCTGCGCGCGGCGGGCGAATCCCACCCCATCGAGGCTGTGGGCCGCGAGTTGCGCACACTGTTCGCCTGGGTCAGGCCGACGGACGCGGACTACACCGAGGGCTCGGCATCGCGATGAGCCAGACGATCGACGTCGCCGTCATCCCCGGCGATGGGATTGGGCCGGAGGTGACCGACCAGGCCGTACGCGCGCTCGAGACTGCGCTCGGCGGGACTGGTACCGGACTGCGGACCACCCGGTTCGACCTCGGCGCGGACCGTTGGCACCGCACCGGTGAGACTCTGAGCGAGGCGGATCTGGACGCGCTGGCCACCCACGATGCGATCCTGCTTGGTGCCGTGGGCGATCCATCGGTGCCGAGCGGCGTGTTGGAGCGGGGCCTGCTCCTGCGGGTGCGCTTCGCCTTCGACCAGTACGTCAACCTGCGTCCGGCCAAGCTCTACCGTGGTGTGACCTCTCCGCTCGCCAATCCCGGCTCCGTCGACTTCGTGGTGGTCCGCGAAGGGACCGAGGGCCCCTACGTGGGTAACGGCGGGGCGGTGCGCACCCGAACAGTGCACGAGATCGCGACCGAGGTGTCCGTCAACACAGCGTTCGGGGCGCGCCGGGCCGTGCGTGACGCCTTCGAGCGAGCCTCGCGGCGCGAGCGCAAGCGGTTGACCTTGGTCCACAAGCACAACGTGTTGGTTCACGCGGGGCACCTGTGGCGCCGGACCGTCGAGGAGATCGGAGCCGAGTATCCGGATGTTGCCACCGACTATCTGCACGTCGACGCCGCCACCATTTACCTCGTCACCGATCCCGCACGGTTCGATGTCGTGGTAACCGACAACCTGTTCGGCGACATCATCACCGATCTGGCCGCGGCCGTCAGTGGCGGGATTGGCCTTGCCGCCTCGGGAAACATCAACCCCGAGCGAACCTATCCGTCCATGTTCGAACCGGTCCACGGGTCAGCCCCCGACATCGCCGGACTGGGTGTGGCGGACCCGACGGCCGCGATCCTGTCGGCCGGCATGCTACTCGACCACCTCGGCCTCGCCGGGCCGGCGGCGGCGGTCGAAGCCGCCGTCGCCGGCGACCTCGCCGGGCGAGGCGGGATGCGGCGTTCCACGCGTGAGGTGGGGGACGCCATCGTCGGGTCAATTGCCACCACCTACACCCCGAAGGAGGGATGACCGATGAGCACTGGCGCAGGGGGGACTTTCAGCGTCGAACCCAACCCGAATCCGTGTACCGACGCCGAACGTGAGGCGGAACTTGCCCACCCGGCGTTCGGCATGGCATTCACCGACCACATGAGTCGCCTCACCTGGCGCGCGGGGGAGGGGTGGAGTGGGCGGCGTGTGGTGCCCTATGGACCCATCCAGCTCGATCCCGCGGCCGCCGTGTTGCACTACGCGCAGGAGGTTTTCGAGGGGCTCAAGGCGTACCGGCACACCGATGGGTCCGTGTGGACGTTCCGGCCGTTCGCCAATGCTGAGCGGTTCTCTCGGTCGGCGCGGCGCATGGCGCTGCCGGAGCTTGACCCACGCGACTTCGTGGCCGCGGTGGAATCGCTGGTGAGGGTGGACCGGGCGTGGGTGCCGGGTGGCGTGGATACGTCGCTGTACCTGCGGCCGTTCATGTTTGCCACCGAGCCCTTCGTCGGGGTGCGCCCCAGCCGCATGGTCGAGTTCTACGTCATCGCCTCGCCGGTCGGGTCGTATTTTGCCGGCGGGGTGGCGCCGGTGTGCATCTGGGTGGAGCGCGAGACTCACCGTGCTGGACCCGGCGGGACTGGGGCGGCCAAGTGTGGCGGCAACTACGCCGGTGCGATGGCTGCGCTGGAGACCGCATACGCTCACGGGTGCGAACAGGTGCTCTACCTCGACGCCGTCACCGGAACGGATGTGGAAGAGCTGGGCGGAATGAACATCATGGCGGTGTTCGACGATGGCACGGTGGCCACCCCCCCCACCTCCGGGACCATCCTGGAGGGGGTGACGCGCTCGGCGATCCTGCAACTGCTCGCCGACCGGGACGTCGCCGTAGTCGAACGGCCAGTCTCCCTGGCCGAGGTGGTCGAGGGGGCGAAGTCTGGCCACCTGGCGGAGTTGTTCGCGTGTGGAACGGCGGCGGTCATGACGCCCGTGGGCTCACTCAGGGGCCCGGACTTTGAGGTCACTGTGGCCGATGGCGGCCCGGGCGAGCTGACCATGTCGGTCCGCGGCGAACTCACCGACATCCAATACGGCCGGGTGCCCGACCGCCACGATTGGCTCCACCGGTTGGTTTAGCACGCGGGGTGGATGGTGGCGATGCCTGGGCGTGCCCCCCGTGTGGCACAATGGCGCACCGCACCACACCTCCAGGAGGGCACAGGCGATGAGCACCGTCGACGCTCCGGGTATCGACTCATCTGAGCCTCAACACGTCAATCGGCTCACTGACAAGCGTGAACGCTTGACGTTTGCCTCGATCGCGTGTACCCGCTTCGACATCTACGACACCACTTTGCGCGATGGCGCACAGCAAGAGGGCATCAACCTGTCCGTTGCGGACAAACTCGCCATTGCCACGCTGCTGGATGAACTCGGGGTGGGGTACATCGAGGGCGGCTGGCCCGGCGCGATCCCCAAGGACACCGAGTTCTTCGCCAGAGCCGGCAAGGAACTGCGCCTCACCACCGCCACGCTCGCGGCGTTCGGATCCACGCGTCGCCCCGGTGGCGCTGCCAGCACGGATGAGCAGGTCCGGGCGTTGCTCGATGCCGAGACCCCCGTGATCACGCTGGTCGCCAAGTCCGACATCCGTCATGTCGAACGCGCCTTGCGTACCACGCCCGAGGAGAACCTGGCGATGATCGCCGACACGGTGGCCCACCTGGTCTCCCGTGACCGGCGCGTGTTCCTCGACGCCGAGCACTTCTTCGACGGTTTCACCACCGACCCGGCCTACGCGTTGGCCTGCGTCAACGCGGCCGCCGATGCCGGCGCGGACACCGTGGTCCTGTGCGACACCAACGGTGGCATGCTCCCGCACGATGTCGGACGGATCGTCGGCCGGGTCGCTTCCGCCACGTCGGTCCCACTTGGCATCCATGCCCACAACGACACGGGATGCGCCGTCGCGAACTCGATGGCCGCCATCGTCCATGGAGCCCGCCATGCCCAGGGGACCATCAACGGGTACGGCGAGCGAACGGGCAACGCGGACCTCACCGCGATCATCGGAAACCTGGAGGTCAAACTCGCGCGGCGAGTGCTGCCCGTGGGCCGGCTGGCCGAGCTGACGCGAATCTCCCACGCGATCTCCGAGATCGCCAACCAGTCCCCCCTCCAGCGCCAGCCCTACGTGGGGGCGAGCGCGTTCGCGCACAAGGCGGGACTGCACGCCTCGGCGATTCGCGTGGACCCCGACCTGTACCAGCACGCGGATCCTGTGGCCGTGGGCAACGACATGCGGATGCTGGTCTCGGAGATGGCGGGCCGGGCGACCATCGAACTCAAGGGGCGCGAACTGGGCTTCGACCTGGCCGGGCACCCGGACGTGCTGTCCCGCATCACTGGGCGAGTCAAGGACGCCGAGGC
This sequence comes from Bifidobacteriaceae bacterium, assembly GCA_031266115.1. Lineage (GTDB taxonomy): Bacteria > Actinomycetota > Actinomycetes > Actinomycetales > WQXJ01 > JAIRRT01. Next base: position 3,301 of record JAISBQ010000196.1, on the reverse strand, counting down.
GGCCGGCTACACCTATGACGCGGCCGACGCCTCCTTCGAACTTCTCCTGCGCGAAGAGCTGACCGGTGCCCGGCCTGTGTTCTTCACCACCGAATCGTGGAGGACCGTCTCCGAGCTGGCCGGCGGGCGGGGCGAGGAAGCCGTCACCGAGGCCACCGTGAAGGTGCACGCCGGCGACCGCCGCCTGGTGGCCGTGGGGGAGGGAAACGGCCCGGTCAACGCCCTGGACCGCGCCCTGCGCGGCGGACTCATCGCGGTCTATCCGGAACTGGAACGCATCGCGCTGGTCGATTTCAAGGTGAGAATTCTCGACTCCTCTTGGGGGACGGACGCCGTCACGCGCGTGCTCATCGAATCCACCGATTCGATGAGCACCTGGCGAACGGTGGGCGTGGGCCCTAACATCATCGAGGCGAGCTGGGAGGCGTTGGTGGACTCGCTCGACTACGGCCTCATTCACATGGGTGTCCGGCCCCGATAGGCGGGGCGAAGAAGCCGAACTCCGATAGGCGTGGCGCCAGCTGCCCACACGGAGTCGGATGGTGTGGCGAAGAAGCCGAACTCCGATAGGCGCCGGCCCGGGCCGATAGAATGGGCGCCCGTGCGCGGCGAATACAAAGTACCTGGTGGGAAGCTTGTTGCGGTCGAATTCGAGGTACGCGGTGGCGCCATGGTCGATGTGCGCCTGTCGGGGGACTTCTTCCTGGAACCGCCTGGCGCCCTCGGCCGGATTGAGCGCAGCGTTGCCGGCGCCAGCCCCGATGCATCCCTCGCCGCCGTGAGTGAGCAGGTGGCGGCCGGTGTGGCGGACGATGATGTCCTCGTCGGCTTCGACGCCCGAGCCGTGGCCATCGCGGTGCGCCGGGCACTGGGCAAGTCGAGCACCTGGGCCGACCATGCGTTCGAGCTGATCCATGACGGGCCGCGTTCCCCCGCGATGCACATGGCGTTGGACCAGGTCTATGCCGAATCGCTGGGGGCCGGCCGGCGTGGGCCCACGCTTCGGGTGTGGCAGTGGTCAGCGAGCGCCGTCGTCATCGGCTCCTATCAGTCACTGCGCAACGAGGTGGACCTTGCCGCAGCGCAGCGTCACGGGGTGAGCGTGGTGCGGCGTATCTCGGGGGGTGGGGCGATGTTCGTGGAACCAGGCAACACGATCACGTATTCGCTGGTGGTGCCCGGTTCACTCGTGGATGGATTGAGCTTCGAGGAGAGCTACGAGTTTCTTGACCGGTGGGTCGTGGAGGCGTTGTGTGATCTCGGCATCGCCGCGGTGTACCAGCCGATCAACGACATCGCGTCCCCGGCGGGGAAGATCGCGGGAGCGGCCCAGCGGCGGCTCGCGGACGGCACGGTGTTGCACCACGTGACCATGGCCTACGACATCGACCCGGCCAAGATGTCCGATGTGCTGCGGATTGGGCGCGAAAAGCTCTCCGACAAGGGGACCACCTCCGCGGCGAAACGGGTGGATCCCCTGCGCAGCCAGACGGGGATGACCCGTGAGGCAGTGATCGACGCGCTGGTCACCTCGTTCGCGAGCAAGCACCGCCTGGACTGGTCCGCTCCGCGGCCCGAAGAGTTGGCCGCGGCCGAGGACCTGGTCCGCACGAAGTTCGCCACCACCGCCTGGACGGCGCGGATTGCGTAGATGAGAGAAGTCTCATGGTTGTCTCCTGGCTATCTCATTGTGCCGGACCATCGTGGATCACAGCCGGCCGGAAGGCCGGGTCATCGACATCAGGAGACAAGGACTCACCATGACCACCTCTCACCCCTGGCGGCTCGCCTCCACCCTCGGCGCCGCCCTGGCCCTGACGCTCGCGCCCATTGTCACGGTGCCGGCTCACGCCTCGGCTGCCACCGCGGCTCCCGCGCGCGCCATCGACGCCCATCGCTCCTGTGGTGGGCACCACCGCACCGGCGCCGAGTCCTTCGTCCGGTCTCGGCGACGATGGCGTGGAGGGCACATCCCAGCCCACATCGGAGCCCACATCGCCAGCGCCGAGTGCCGCTGAGGAGCGTGCTGGGCCGTTATCCGCCGCACCGCTTGATTTGACTTTGGGCGATGGGTTGCGAACGTCGGCGTCCACGACTGAGCCCGCCGCGCCGCTTGACCCTGACGCGGCGACCATGCCTCCCACCCGGCGGCGCACCTCCTTTCGGGTTCGCCTTGTCGCCGTCATCGCCGTGCTCGCGGCGGGAGGGTTGGCGGTGGCGGGCGGTCTCGCCTACCTGGTCGAACTTGGGCGAGTTGATGGCCAGACTCGGGATTCCCTTGCCCGTGGGGTCGAGGAGGTGCGCAAGTACGCGGTGGAGCGGGTGGCATCCGGCGGGCCGAGGTGGCCCGCAGCTACGTGCGTGGTCATCTGCCGGTCGCCGGAGGCACGGTGCTCGCGATCATCGCGGTGGGCTGGCTACTCGCCGGTACGGTGCTGCGGCCATTGCGCCTGCTCGCGGCCACTGCTCATGAGATTAGCGCCTCCCGTGACCTGTCGCGGCGGGTGGCGGTGGACACGCGCGACGAGGTCGGACAGTTGGCCAGCGCGTTCACCGACATGGTGGTCTCCTTGGAGGCGGCATCCGCGTCCGAGCGCCAGCTCCTCGACGATGTCGGCCACGAGTTGCGCACGCCGCTGACCATCATCCGGGGTCAGCTGGAGGTGTCCGATGCCGTCACATTCGCCCGTGCGCGAACCATTGCCTTGGACGAGGTGGACGGTATGCGCCGGATGGTGGACAGCCTGGTGACCTTGGCCCAAGCGAGGGAGGCAGGACTCGTGCGCCTCGAACCACTCGCTCTAGCCCCGCTGGTCGACGACGCGGCGGACAAGGCACGCATGTTGGGGGACCGGGATTGGCGGATCGACGCGCGGTGCGAGGTGACGGCATCGGCGGATTCCCAGCGGCTCACCCAAGCACTCCTCCGACTGGCCGCCAACGCGGTCAAATGCTCCGGGCCAGGCAGCCAGGTGGGGTTCGGGTAGTCGCTGTGCGGGGTCGAGGCACGCATCACCGTCAGGGACGAGGGGCGGGGAATCGCGCCGGCAGATCTCGGGCGGGTGCTCGAGAGGTTCGCGCGGGGCCGGGGGAGCGAGCGGGTCGAAGGGGCGGGACTGGGGTTGGCGATCGTCGCCGCCATCGTCCACGCGCACGCGGGGCGCGTCGAGGTCGCCTCTGAGCTGGGACGCGGGTTGTGTTTCACGATTGTCCTGCCGGGCGCGGCAGCGGAAGAGGCGAGCCCAATCACGATGAGCGAGAGGACGGCGCGGGGATGACCACGGTGCTTGTTGTCGAGGAC
>JAISBQ010000177.1 GCA_031266115.1 Bifidobacteriaceae bacterium | reverse complement strand
CCGTGGGGTCCTCGGTGGGCTCACCCGTGGGGTCTTCGGTGGGTTCGGTGCTCGGATCCTCGGTCGGGTCCACTGTGGGCCCGGGTCCGGGCAACTCGAACGTCCCCAAATCCAGGCCGCTGACCCGCGCCGTAGGAGACCACGATGACTCGGGATACCCGAGCTGACCGACGCTGTTCCTTCCCCACGTGTAAACCTCGCCATCGATGCTGCTCGCCAGCACCGCGTGAATGACTCCAGCGCCCACGTGTGTCGCCCGTGGTAGTGATACCGCGCGTGGGACCGTTGAGTTCTGCCCGGTCCCGTCGCCGAGCTGACCGTGGCTGTTCATGCCCCACGCGAACATTGCGCCATCGTCCGTGAGATACAGCGAATAGCTGTTTCCAGCGAATGGCCGCCCGTGCCCGGGGATTCCCTGTACCTGCACTGGAGTTGGCGAACGGCTTTCGCTTCCGATACCCAGCGACCCACCGGAGTTGTCGCCCCACGCGAATACTTCGTCCGATTTCAGTGTGGCGATCGTGTGATTTCCCCCGCAGGCAACCGATTCCGCCGGGCTAGGAAGGCCAACTTGCATGGGCGATGGATGCACTAAGCTCCCATCCCCGATTCCCAATTGTCCCAGTCGATTGTCGCCCCAAGTCCACAGATCGCCGTTCTTGTCGATGGCCACCATGTGCGACCCGCCTATTGCCACCGAGGCAATCGGAGGAAGACCCTCGACTTTGATTGGATGACTGGAGATGTCTGCGGGTGCATAGGTGCCGTTACCCAATTGACCTCGCGGATTGGCGCCCCACGTCCACAGCTCGCCCGATTGGGTCACGGCAGCAGAATTGTTCCAGCCGGCGACGGCCTGGATCACATGAGCGGGAAGCCCTTCGACCCGCACAGGACGCGATTGACTCACGGTCGAACCGTTGCCGAGCTGCCCATAGTAGTTGGCTCCCCACGCGAAGACATCACCGGACTGAGACAAGGCAAGCATATGGGAATTGCCGACATCGACGGTCTTGACATTCACACTATCCAGGCCGATGACTCTCGTCGGAAGCACCGAGGCCACGGTAGTCCCATTGCCCAATTGACCGATCCAGTTCTCTCCCCAAGTATAGACGTCGCCATTTTCGGCCAGCACCACGGTTTCCGCGGCGCCTGCGCCCACTGACACGACGCCGTGCATTCCCCCGACTTTTCCAGGAGATAGATGATCGACCGAGGATTGGTCTCCGAGCTGGAATTGGTCGTTGGCTCCCCATGTGTAGAGCGTGCCGCTGGTGGCCAGGGCGACAGCGTGGCCGTTAGAGATCGCGGCAGCAACGGTGGGTTCAGGCACGTCGACGCGTGTTGGTGTCGTGATTGAGGTGATGCTGGCGTGTCCTAGTTGCCCTTGGCCGCCGTAGCCCCATGTCCATATGTCGCCTGCGCCAGTGATGGCAAGCGCAAACTCAGAGGCGGCGACCGCGACGACATGCGACAGGCCGGGTATGCGGACTGGGTTCAGCGATACGGGATCGATGTCTGGGTGTTGCAGGATTCGGCCCATCCCCCATCCCCAGGCCCATACTGCGCCCGTGGTATCGACCGTCATGGAGTAGCCTTCGCCTGCGGCGATGGCCGTCATGGGCGGGATCTTCTCGACTCTCATGGGGAGCGAAACAGCGTCTGTTGACGCGGTGCCGAGTTGGCCATCGGAGTTGTTCCCCCAGGCCCACACTTCCCCACTGCCTGTCAGTGCGAGTGTGTGCTTGTACGCGGCGCTTACGGTGACCACATCGGTGGGGCCTTGGACTTCCACCGGGACACGCGAACCCTCGGTGCCACCGTCTCCGAGCAACGGGGAGCTGCCTCCCCAGGCATAGACCAGTCCTGCTGTGGTGACAGCGTAGGAAGCACGATCGCTTGCGGCGACTGAGACCACGTCTGTGAGTTCTGGTACCCGGATGGGGGCGGCCGAATAGGGAATGGACTCCTCGACGGCCGTGCCGAGCAGCTTGTCGCTGTTGGATCCCCAGATCCACACCTGCCCATCGGCGGTCGCGGCGAGGGTGTGGGTGTTGGCCGCACCGACCGATACCGCACCTGTCAGGTGACCTGCCTGGACAGGAGTCGCTGTCATGGTGACATCGAGGGTCGCACCCAGCCGGCCTTCGGTGGCGTTCCCCCACGACCATATCCGGCCTTGCGTGTCGATGACGGCATTGTGAGATGCGCTGACGGACAGCAGTTGCGATGGGGAACGGGGCGTGGGCTCGTCGGTGGTGGAGATGGAATGGGCTGTCGTTACTCCCGCGAGAGCAACTCCCAACGCGCACACTGGCGCGACAAACGTGGCAAGAGACATCAGGGTTCCTCACATGATGGGCGGCACGCGAATTCAGTGCGATGCGGCAGGGATGGTGGATGCGGGGCGCTGAGTATGGGTTCGGTCACCTGACGGTGACGGTGGTCTTGGTGGTCATACCGCGGACGCGGCAGCGGATGGTGGTCTTGCCGTGGCCGATAGCGGTGAGTCGCCCGGCGCGGTCGATGCGTGCGACGCTCGGGTTCGACGATGTCCAGACTGCTTTGACGCGCGCCGCACCGAATGGATGGGGTATGGCTTTGAGCCACATGGCGGCCCCAGGCTTCAGGCGCGAGGGGACGGTCTTGCCCCCCGCGGCGCGGATCGCGAGGGTCTTGATGCCACGATATTCGGCGAGCCTGACCACTCGTACCCGCAATGTGATAGCGCGTGCGCCCGCCGATCGCAGGACGATCTTGCTGGTCCCGATCTTGGTGGCGCGTATCGCGATGTTCTTGACTGTGCCCGGTGTCCACGACCAGACGCCGGCCTTGTTCTTCCGGCTTGTCGTGGTGGTGGCGCCGGTGACTGTGGCCGTCTTGGGTGCCGAGGATGTCCAGGTCACGCGCACGGCATTCCGAGGCGCCGCACCTCGCGGGGACCCGGCCGTGGGATAGCTCACCACCGGAATCCTGACGGTACGCCCAGGCCGGATGACGACCGTGGTGAACGATGTGGCAAACCGCGAGATCCCTGGCGTGGCGGGTGCCGGTGGCGTGGTCACATCGCCGGGCGGAGGGGTTGGGTGTCCATCGGGAGGCGGCGCCTGCTGGTGGCCGCCGGGGCCCGAGACGGGTTCACGGCCAGGAGGATTGCTCGGACCTGAGCCGCCCGACGGGTCGTTGGTCGGGTTCCCCGTTGGCCCTCCAGTGGGGGGAATACCCGGCTCCCCGGTGGGGCCGGTGGTCGGTCCTCCAGACGGCCCCGTGGTCGGGTCTCCGGTCGGGCCCGTGGTCGGGTTGTCCGTCGGATCCTCGGTGGGGTCTTCGGTGGGGTCTTCGGTCGGGTCGTCCGTTGGGTCTTCGGTCGGGTCGGTGGTCGGCGGGGTGGTTGGATCCTCGGTGGGCGGAGGATACGGCGGGGGCAAGGTGAACGTCCCCAGGTCCAACCCACCGACACGCGGCACGGGAATCCACGACGATGACGCGTATCCGAGTTGGCCGTACTGATTGGCGCCCCACGTGTACAACTCTCCATCGGCGCTGCCCACCGCCGCCGCATGCTCACCGCCCGCGGCAGCGAACGCCGCGGAGGCCATCAACGACGCGACCGGCCTTGTCGAGTCTGTCAGCGACCCGTTACCCAATTGGCCCATGTCGGCCCGCCCCCACGTCAGTGTGCCGAGGGGGTCCATCCCGTACACCGAAAACGCGTAGCCAGAATAGATCGTGCCATGTCCGGGCAGGTCGCCCACGGTACCAGGAGAGTACGCAATCCCACGGTACCCCGAACCCAATTCGCCTGAATTCCCCAAACCCGAAGACAAGAGCAATCCGCTGGGTTCCAGGACAAAGAATGTTTGATGGGCCCCGCATGAGATCGACGCTACCTGAACGTTGTAGAAACTGTGTCGAACCGGAGACAGTGCGTTATCCACTGACGTCCCGATGGCCAATTGACCGACGCTGTTGTCGCCCCATGTCCATAGCTCTCCGGCTCGCGTAACTGCTGCCATATGTTTCAGGCCAATGGCGATGTCTCGGATGGGAGGGAGCCCAGCGATCCGTGTCGGAGTATTCGAGAATTCAGAGGGCCCGAGACTGCCATTGGCCAATTGGCCGCCATCATTGCGCCCCCACACCCACAATTCCCCCGATTCGGTCACGACTGCGGAATTATCGTACGCGGCGACGGCCCGGATGGCCTTCTCGGGGACGGAAGAGATTCGCGTCGGGAGCGTTCGAGGCGTATCGAGTGACAGACCGAGCTGTCCGTAGAGATTGCTTCCCCATCCGTACACGTCCCCCGATTGGGTCACGGCCAGCGCATGGGAATTGCCGATATCCACGGCGTTGATCGCGATGCCATCCAATCCTCTAACCCGCATTGGAAGTGCCGAGGACGTGATGGTGTCATTGCCCAACTGTCCCACCGTATTGTCGCCCCAGGCCCACACATCGGCGTCGCTGGTCAGGGCGATGGTATTGACGGCACCTGCGCCGACAGAGACTACGCTACGGATTCCCTGCACCTGTCCGGGACGCGTGTGGCGTACCGAGGACGTGTCACCCAGTTGGTAGGAGGAATTGTCTCCCCATGTGTAGAGTGTGCCGGTGGTTGCCAGTGCGGCGGTGTGATGGTTGGAGATGGCGGCGGTGACGATGGGTTCGGGGAGGTCAACGTGCGTTGGTGTGGTGATCGAATTGGGATTGGAGTGTCCGAGTTGTCCGGAGCCCCCTTCTCCCCAGGTCCATATGTCGCCGGCAGTAGTGAGGGCGAGTGCGAAGTCGGTGGCAGCAACCTGGGTGATGCTTGATAGGCCGGGTATGCGGGTTGGTTCTAGTGACATCGGGTCGAGGTCTGGGTGGTGGAGTATCCGGCCCATTCCCCATCCCCAGGCCCAGGGTGTGCCCGCGGTATCGACTGTCAGGGAGAAACCTTCGCCCGCGGCGATCGCTTTCATGGGGGGGATGTTCTCGATTCGCGTGGGGAGCGTCACGTCTTGTGTTGTCGTGGTGCCGAGTTCACCGTTGGTGTTGGTTCCCCACGCCCACACGTCTCCATCGGCCGTCAGAGCGAGGGTGTGTTGGTATGACGCGGCGAGGGCGATGACATCGGTGGGGCCTTCCACGAGGACTGGGGTTGCGGAGCCCTCGGTGCCGCCGTTGCCCAGGAGATGCAATTGGTTGGATCCCCAGGCATAGGCCGATCCCGATGCGGTGACGGCGTATGAGACGCGGTCGCTTGCTGTCACGCTGACTGCATCTGTGAGCTCTGGTATCCGGATCGGGGTGGTCGAATAGGATGTGGATGCCTCGACCCCGGTGCCCAGGAGTCTGTCCGTGTTGAGTCCCCAGGTCCATACGTGTCCGTCGGCGGTAGCGGCGACCGTGTGGGTGTTGGTGGCGCTGACTGATATCACGCGTGTCAGGTCTCCTGCTTGGACGGGGGTGGCCGTCCGGCCGGGAGTGACCGGTGCACCCAACCGGCCTTCGCTTCCGTCTCCCCACGACCATATCCGGCCGTCTTTGTCGATGACAGCGGTGTGGGAATCGCTGAGGGACAATATCTGTGATGGGGAAGGCGTTGTGGGCTCATCTTGGGCGGTGAGGGAGTGAGCCGTTGTTATTCCCATGACAGCGACTCCCAACGCACACACAGGAGCAACAAACGTAGTGAAAGACATCAGGAATCCTCACTTGGCGGGCGGTGGGCACGCCGCGTCGACGCGCCCCGGTACCAGCTACCGACGAAGCGAGTGAGGCCGGGATTCCGTCGCGGCGAGTGGCGTGTACCACACGAGGTTCTCCGGTGAGATGCGCCACACGGTCCCATGGCTTCGTCCGCGTCATCGCGCGGGCGCCAAACCCCATAGGCTTGGCCGCATGGTTGACACCGTTCTGGACTATTCCGTCCGTCCCTTCGCGGGCCTGCCGAACGAAGCCGACTGGGTGGCGTTGCGTGGCTTGGTCCCCGCCGCCACAGCGACCGCCCGGTTGACAGACGCACACGGCGGCGAAGCCGTTGAGGTGGCCACGCTGCTGCCTGACCTGCGACCCGGGTGGAAACGCGCCGATGGGACGCCTGTGCTCGCGTTGCAATCCACCTTCTCTTCCGCTGATCCGGGGATGGATCTGGGTCAGGCGTTGGAGTTGGCACTGGCGGTAGATCCGGGCAAGCCTGTCACCGCGATCGAACCGGACAAGGCAAGCCCGCGCCTGCAGGACCTGTTGGACCTCGACGAGCCGTTCATTGTGACGGTCCACTCCGGGTTCGAGTACTGGGCGGACCTCGACCCGAGCGACGAGGACATGGCGGCGACGATCGATGAGGCATCGACAGTGATCGACCCCACAGCCGCGGTCCCTGAGGTTGCCAGCGCCTATTGGACATCGCTCGCGGGCCGCCCGTTCCTGCGATGGGCGCTTGGCGTTCCTGAGCCGGACCTTCTGGACGCCCTGGCTCGCCTGCAAGCCATCCGTCAGGCTGCCGTGGTCGAAGGGGGCAAGTATGCCGGCGCGTTCCGCGCACATGGGCTGATCATGCCCGTGTGGGAGCTGCCTCGCGGAACTGAGGCCGCCGATCTGACGGAGCCGCTCGGCATCTTCATGAAGCGCCTTGACGAGGCGCTCGCGAACCCTAGCGAGTTGACCGTGGTGGAGCGCCGTGCCCGCGCCGGCCTGGTCGCCCGTTCGGTCACATTGCGCTAGCAGGCGCCTCGTTGTCTCGATTCGCCGTGGTGGCGATCCGGCTCGGGTGCGCAAAGTCGGGTCGCCGTAGCGTCTAGGCTTGTTTCGTGCCTCCCAGAGCGCGCCGCGCCGCCCCCCAGCAACGCGTGGCCGTGATCATTCCCGCCAAGAACGAAGCCGGGAGGATCGCGGCCACTATTCGTGCCACGGCCGCGCTGCCCGCCGTGGATCTGGTGCTTGTGGTCGATGATGGGTCCGCTGACGCCACCGGCCAGGTCGCCCGCGAGGCGGGTGCCGTCGTGGTGCGCCATCCACACAATCGAGGTAAGGCTGAGGCGATGGAGACAGGTGCCGCCGTGGTCGCCATGCGCGACACTGAGCAGGATCCGGCTCGTCACCTGCTATTTCTCGATGCCGACTTGGGCGATTCGGCGGCGAACGCGGCGCCCCTCATCGCCCCCGTTATGACCGGCGATGCGGATCTCACCATCGCGATCCTGCCGCCTCAGCCCGGTGCTGCCGGCCGCGGCTTCGTGGTCAACCTCGCTCGGCGCGCCATCGCCCGAGCCGCGGGATGGGTGCCGAAGGCGCCGCTGTCCGGCATTCGCTGTCTGACGCGTGACGCCTATGAGGCCGCCACTCCGCTGGCTCACGGCTGGGGCGTGGAGACCGCGATGACCATCGATCTGGTACGAGCGGGTTATGACGTCGCAGAAGTGCCCTGTGACCTGCGCCATCGTGCCACGGGAAGGGATCTGCGCTCGCGGATGCACCGTGCCGCCCAATACCGTGATGTGCTGTTCGCGGTGAGCGCCCGAGGTGTCAAGATCGCCACCAAGGACACCCACGGCGCGGCGAAGCGCAAGGCCAACGTCAAGCCGAAGACAGGGAGCGGGCGTTAGGCGGTCCCGCCCTGGGCCTCCTCGCCCGCCGTCGGCGGCCGGGGTGGCGCGGCGGCTGCGAAAAGCAGCATTGCCGCCAATCCGAGGCCCATGGCTGTGCCGGGGATACCGGAATCGTTGACCACCGCGCCCACCACAACCAAGGTCGCCAGCCCCGCGAGGCACGCCCCGGCCAGCGGCATCGTCCGCCGATAGCTCGCCAGGTCCTGGGTTGCGCGGATCCGCCGCCACGTCCAGATCCCCAGGATTACTAGCGGTATCGCCACAGGTAGAGCGGTTGCGGACATCGCCAGACTGGACAGGGCCTTGCGGACGATGACGTCCCCTCCTCGGCCCTCCATCATCCCTTCGCCGAAGGCGCCCGCGTGAGTCCACTGGTCCGGACCGCGCAGCCAGTCGACGAGCGTGACAGCACCGAAGGTGGCGACACCGAGCGCCCCGGCAGCGATGACTCGCCACACGGTCAGACGTACACGAGCACCCCACAGCGTGAACACCGCGAACGACGGCAGGATCGCGAGGCTCCCGCCCAGGTCGGCGCCGAACTGCGGCGCGGCATCGACCACGGTCACCCCGACCGCCACCACGGCTGTGATCCACCAGAACGGCGCCCGCGGGAGCGTGCCGGCTGGACCGCGCCCATGGCCCTGCTGAGTACCTGTCACCGGTTCTTTGCTGTGCCCACGCCGGACCATCGCCGAGGCCACGGCGGCCGTGAGGGTCAGGGCCGCGGCGGTCAGATAGGCAAACTCGACGTTGGGGATGCCGAAGAACCGCCCCCCATGCACGGGGTTTGGACCCATGGGCGCTCCCCACCCCAGCGAGCTGGAACTCATGGCATCCACGACGATGACGGCTACGGTCGCCGCCGCAACGAAGGCCACAGCCACCAAGGGGCTGTGTGCTTCCCGCCCGGCCACCAGGGGGCGCCGTCGGCGCGCAAGGGTCAGAGCGATGACGGTGAGGAGGGCCGCTGTGGTGCATGTGACGACCGCAAAACTCAGGCCGCAGGCCCAGCCGCCCGGCGGTCCGGACCGCCACCACGGGACAAGACTTGCCAGATATGTGGCGGGCACCGTGGCGGCGACGGCGAGGCAGCTTCGCGGCCAGGCCACGGGGAAGCGGCGCCGGCCAGTCAGCGCGAACAGGACGACAGGCAGCGAGAGCAGGGTCATGGCGGCGGCTGTGGCGAGAAAAGCCCACGGGACGATGGCGGCCCCGGCCTGTGCGTGGCGGGCGTCATCGGCGAGGGGAGCGGCCCAGGCCACCCCGGCGGGCGCCAGGTGCTGGGTGACGCGCCTAGCGTGGGTGGGGGCCGGTGTGGGGAAGGCGATGTCGGCGAGATCGGCCAAGGTTATGAGCCCGCGGTGGCGCGTGCTGGGGGAGGTCATCATGGACCACTCGGCGGTGTCGCCGGTGCCGAGGGCTGTGCCGGGGCGGGCGGGACCGATGATCGCTCCGAGGCCGAACTGCCGGAGAACCGGGTGACACAGCGACACCACAAGAACGCGGGCACTGGCGTCCGCGTCCGCCGCGGCGCCCGCGAGATCGGCAATCCGCCGGTCCATCTGACCGAGCGAGACATCGCCGATGGTTCCGGCGTCGACGAGGATGAGTCGAGTGCCTGCCGCGAGTGCGCGGCGAACCTCGTCGGGATAGGCGTCGGGGTCCGCCGCCGCGACCCCGACTCGCCGTGGGGGGGCGAGCGAGGAGATGGCGGCGGCGATCGTGGCCCCGGCACCGAGGGCGACGGGCGCGACGGTCTCGGCGGGGGCCTCCGGGGGCGCGGCTCCGAGGGCCGCCGAGACGATCGGCGTGAGTGCCATCCACGCCCCGAGGTCGCAGGTGTCGGCCTGGCCGGTCTGGCTGGCGATATTGGCCA
>JAISBQ010000146.1 GCA_031266115.1 Bifidobacteriaceae bacterium | reverse complement strand
CTGGTCATGGCGTACGGTGAGCGCGGATCGGGCTGGGTGACCGCATACAGGTACTGCGCACCCGACTCGGTCGGAACGGTGACGGCGGCGAACGTGCGCGGCCACGTGGCGGCGGCGGGGACCACGATCCCGGCAAACTGAGTGGCGAGTTGGTCGGCCGGGGCATTGTCGGGATCGGTGGCGCGCATCGCGGTCTGTGCGGCGAGCATCTGCGCAGCGACAGCGCCCACCCGAGTGAGGCCGTCCAGCGATCCGGTCTCCTGCGTGGCCTCAAGCTCGTGGCCGAGTTGGTCGAGGATGCGCCCAGTTTGCACCTCGGCGACGGCGGGCGGCGGCTCTGCGGGCACCGGGTCGGGGTGTATCTCGGGGGGTGGACCCGCGCAGCCACACACCATCGCGACAGCGAGTCCCACCGCTGCGGCGACCAGATGCCGGGTCCGCGTGAACGCGCTCACGGCTGGACCTCGTGCTCGGTGTCGCCGCCCGGTGCGGCCGGCTGGATGTCGGGCATCGCCCAGGGCACCGCGGACGTGTGGCGGCCGGCCTGTCCGGGCAGCAGGGCGCTGGGGACCGGCCATGGGGGCCCCGGAACCGACATCGGATGAGCCGGCACCGGGATCTGGGAGTCCCCCGTTCCCGTGTCGCGATCTCCGAGGGACGCGAGGAAGCCGCGTGCCCTGGCGATGGCATCGCCAGGGGCTCCCGCCGCGCCCGCCGCATGGCCGCCGTGGGGGGACCATGGCTCGGGCGTGGCGCCGGGTGGCCGGCCCGGCAGTCCCGCCCGTGCCTGAGCGCCTGGTGGGGAACCCGCCGCGGGTGCGCCTGGGCTCGCCCCGGCCATGGGCACGGCCGGACCGGGCATTGCGGCCCGTGCGATGCGGGGCATCGCCGGTGGATAACCCCCTGCGTAGGAAGGCTGGCGATCGGCAGGCCGAGACGGGATCGACGTGTCGAGCGACGCGACCAGGTAGGCGGGTGCCGCGAGCGGCGCGTACCCGGCATTGAGGACATCGGGGCCCACGACGCCGGCCGCGTCGCCAGGCGCGTCATCGGTGACCGGCTGGGCCGCGACAGCGTCCGACGAGGCGGGCTTCGGGGCACCCACCGCGGGGTCAGCGCCGGTGTCATCCCGCCCCGCAGCGCTGCCACGGCGCACGCGGCGCTGGTCCTTGGCCGGCTTAGCGTGGGTGGCTGCCGCCTGCTCTGCCTCGCGGATTTGACGGCGCGTGAGACCGGCCACTGTCCCGGCTTCCACGGCCGCGAGGATCGCCTCGACGGACATCACCAGTGTTGTCGCCGCGGCCGGCGTCCCGTCTGACTCGGCTCCGGCCGTTCGCGCCTCGACGGCCGTCGACCGGCGCCTCAGGTCCAATTCGTCGCTGTCCCGGGCCGCGCCGGCCTCCAGTTCGCGCCCGGTGGGTCCCTGCGAGTCGCAGGCGCCACCCGCGTCATCGTCCAGCGACGCGGGACCCGAAGTCGCCGGAGGAGGTTCGGTCCCGCGGGCGCGCAGCAAGGAGCCAGCCGGCACCATCTGGGAGGCGGACACGAGCCCCGGCGCTACCCGCCGGCGTCTGGTCAGCCACGTGGCCGCCCCGGCCAACACCAACACGATGGCGAGCACCAGACCTGGCGCCACCCACGGGGTTGTCACGGTCCGCGGCCAGGTCATCGAGACCGCCGTTCCCGCCACCGAGGCATCCGCCGCCGGCGCTCGCCCGGCCGGGGCGATCAGCAGGCTCCACCGCCCTGGCGTCCGCTCCCAGGAGACCGCCCCCTCGCCGTGCACCACCTCGGCTGACACCCACAGGTCCGAGCCTTCCGCGATTCCCGGTCGGCCGTCATCGTCCGGCGTCGGCGCCGTAAGCGGGGCGGGTGGCTCGGTTGCGGTCGTGAATTGCGTAGCTGAGGCGAAACCGGTCAGCCACGCGGCAGGTGTGGACCCGATCCACGCCGCCACATCCGTGTCGCGTCCGATGGCGGCCACCACCGTGCCACCGTCCGGCACCACGATGCGCACCTCTACGCTGTCAGCCAAGGCGTCCAGGATGCCCGGCGCCGTCGCCAGGACCGCGGCCTCGGCCGTGACCGACGCCTCCACCTGATCGGCGGGACGCCAGAGGGTGGCAGACGCCACCGCACACGCGGCCGTACACGCCCCAAGCCCCACCAGGACCGGCGCGAGGAAACGACCAATCACCAAATGCTCCTCCCCCGGGCAGGATCCCAGAATACTGAATGCCGCGGGGACCAGCCTTCGATGGCCGTCCTCGATCCAATTTGCTGCCCCCAATGTCGCCAATCCAGGTACTCTTAGGGCGTCCCAGGCACTAGGCTGTGCCCGGCTGTTGTGTGAGGGGCGGGACTCGACCCCACTCCACCCGCTCCCATCGTTCGGAGGTTTGTTGTGGCAGATCGTGATTTCCCCACGGCAGTGCGCGGATATGACCGCGCGGCCGTGGACCACCACGTCTCAAGTATCGAAAGCTCGTTGGAGCAGGCACGGGTGCGCGTCCAGGATCTCGACGCGCACGTTGCCAGCCTGACGGCAGAACTAGCGGAAGCGCGTCGGCAGATGGCGGAGGTGGAGAGGCCCAGCTACTCGGGCCTCGGCACCCGCATCGAGCAGCTCATGCGTTCCGCCGAGGAACAGTCGCAGGACGTCCTCAACCAGGCAAAGTCCCAGTCTTCAGCTCTCTTGGCCCGGACCAAGCTGGAGACCGACCAGATGAAGGCACAAGTCGAGAACCAAGTGGCGGAGCTTCTCGCCACCGCTCGGCGCGAGGCCGAGGAGATTCAGACCGCGGCTTCGGCGGAGTCGGAGGCCGAGTTGGCGGGTGCGTCGCGCCGAGCCGAAGAACTCGTCTCGTCCGCCGAGCGCGAAGCCGCCCGTGTTGTCAGCCAGCTCGCCACCGAGGAAGCGGAGCGCCGCGCGGCGCTGGAGCGTGAAATCGCCGCGTTGACCGCGACGGTGGAACGCGAAACGACCGAGCAGCGCGTGGCCGCCGAAAGGGAGGCGTCGGAACTGCGTGCGACGGTCGCCATCGAAGTCGCTCAGCAACGCGAAGACGCGGAGCAGTACGCGACGCAATTGCGGGCCTCGGCGGACGCCGATACCTCAGCGCTGCGGCTCGCCACCGAGCAGGAGGCCTCCTCGCTGCGCGCAGCCGCCGAGGAGTACGCGGCCCAGACCCGCGCCGCGGCCCAGCGCGAAATCGCCGAACAGCGTTCGGCATCGGAATCCGATGCCTCCGAGCGGCGCTCGTCGGCCGACCAGTACGCCCAGCAGGCCCGCAGCGCGGCGGACCAGTACGCCCAGCAGCTTCGTTCCGACGCCGAGCAGTACGCGTTGCAGATTCGCTCAGAGGCTGAGCAGTACGCGCAGCAGACTCGCGCCGACGCGGAAGCCTTCGAGACCTCGACCCGTGCCGCTGCCGATCTGGCGGCCCAAGAGTTGCGGTCCACCGCCGAGCGTGAGGCTAGCGATCTGCTGTCGACCACATCCCGCGAGGCGATCGAGTTGCGGGAGAGCGCGGATCACTATGCCTCGTCCACGCGCGCCGAAGCCGAACGTGCCGCATCCGAGGTGTACGAGGAGGCTCGCGTGAAGGCCGAAGAGTTGACCGCGAGGTCAGAGCGGGAAGCCTCGACGCTCCTCGCCGAGGCGAAGAAGCAGGCCGCCGCCCTCACCGAACGGGCCGAGGAGTGGAAGGCGCAGGCGGAAGTCGACATCGCCCAGCGTGTCGAGGCGGCCGAGGCCGCCAACTCCGAGCGGTTTGAGGCGTCCAAGGCCAAGGCGGACCAACTCGTGGCCGAGGCGACCGCCCGTGCCGAGGAAGCCGAGGAGCGTGTCGCCCAGGCGCTGGCGAGGGCTGAGAAGCTGCGTCACGATGCCGATCAACAGGCTTCCGACCTGCTCGCTAACGCGCGGCGCAACGCCGACAGAGTGTTGGCCGATGCCCGCGCCTTCGCCGAGCGCACACTGTCCGAAGCCGTCGAGGAGGCCGAGCGCCAGAAGATCACGGTCCAGCGCCAGGTGGACGATCTCAACCGGCAGCGCGAGTCGATCACGGTGTATTTGGAGGAGTTGCGCGGGTTGCTCGGCGCGGCGCCGCTTCCCAACGTGGAGGCCGTCCTCGCCGCCCAAGGCGGGCAGGGCGAGTTCGCGCCACCCGCACCGCCAGCACCGCCGGCGTACTTCACTCCGGATGTCCCGTTCACCGCCCAAAACACCGAGGAAGTGACGGTGGCGCAGGCGGAGTACGAGACGCCCTACGACATCGAGCAGCCACAGGCTCCGGCTCCGGCTCTCGGGGAACCCGCTCCGCTCTTCGACGAGATTCCCACGTGGAACACCGTCACCGAAGAAGGTCAGTAACGCTAGGGCGCGTCTCCACGACGTAGTCGGTCCGCTTGCCTATCATGCGGATAAAACCCTGAACGACCTACGGAGAGCAACCGGTGAGCCAGCCGCAGCCCGAGCTACGTCCCGATTCAGGGCAGTTCGGGACGGAGACTGACTTCACGGAGTCGGCGCCTTTGAGGCGCGCGCGTCCAGCACATGCGGCCGATCCGCTCTCGCCGGGTCAGCCGCCGCCATCGTCGGCACTGTTACCCTCCACAGGCGAGCCGGCCGAAGCCGAGCTTGCGGCCCTTGAGGCGGAGGCGAAGCGCCTGGACGGCCATGCGACACGCCTGACGCGACAGCTCGATGAGGTGCGCCTGGCGCTGCGTGAGTCGTCGTGGCGGGTGCCCGGCAGACGCAAGGGGCAGGCCGCTGATTTCGCCGCCATGGTCGAGGGCGATGTCGCCCACCGTCTGGAAGACCTCATCGAGAGAGCCGAGGCCCAAGTCGCCGAGGCGGAGGAGACCAGCCGGCGCGACACGGCACGCGCCTTGCGCGACCGTGAATCGTTGCTCGCGACCACTCGTCGCCAGATCGACACCCTGCAGGCCGAGTCCCGCAACACCTCGGACGCGGTGATTCAGGACGCCCGCTCGCGCGCCCAAGCCATGATCGATGAGGCGACCGCCGAGGCTGACGCGATCCGTGCCAAGGCTGCAGATGACTCCGCCGCCGCCCGCGACCACTCCCAGCGTGAGGGACGTGCCGCGATGGAATCGGCACGGCGGGAGGCCGAGAATCACCAGGCCACCACCGACGCCGAAGTGGAGGCGATCCTCACCAGCGCCCGCGACGACACCGGTCGCATCCGCCGCGCGGTTACCAAGGAGGTCAACGAGGTGACCTCTCGCGCCGATGCGGCGGCGGAGCTGGTCCGAACCCAGGTCCACGGCGAGACGTCAACAGCGCTGGCGGCGGCACGGGAGCACTATGCCGCGGTCAAGCGGTCCGTCGATTCCGAGGCCGCCGCGCTCAGGGAAGAGACCCGAACTGAGATCGAGACGCTCTTCCTTGAAGCCAACCGCTATGCACGCGAGGTTCGCGACGAATCGGCTGAGCATGTGTCGCGCGAGCGGTCCATCGCCGGAGAAGAATCCAGGTCTACACGTACCCGTGCCGAGCAATTCGCCAAAGCCCAACGTGAATCCGCAGACGAGGACGCGGGAAGACGCCGCGGCGACGCCCTGGACTATGCCGGCAAGGTCCGCGCGCGGGCCGAGGCGGAGATCGCGACGGTCACATCGACCGCGACTGCGCAGGCCGTCGTCCTCAGGTCCGAGGCCCAGGAGTACGCGGAAAGCGAGCGCGCGAACGCCGAGGATTATGCGCGCACCGTTCTGGAAGACGCCCGCGCCCGCGCTGCACGCCTCCTCGCCGACAACCGGGCGACATCGAAGGCTCACCTGGAGGCGGCCTATGCCCAGGCGACCGCCATCGTCTCCGCGGCCCGCGAGTTCCAGGAGGCCGTCGAGCGGCACATCGCCCAGCAGGTGGATGAGTCCCTCACCCAGATGTCCACACGTCAAGCCAAGTCGGTGGCCGATGCCGACAAGCGCCTTCTCGGCCCCACCGAACGTCGCGCTCAGGCCACGGCCCGCCTGCTCCAGGCGCGGGAAGAGGCAGGCCGGATGATCCACCACGCCGAGGAGTACCAGGAGCACGTGTTCGCGGCGGCCCGCGAGGAAGCGGATCATGTGCTCGCCGTCGCCAACGCCAACTCCTCGGCCACGATGGACAGCGCCATGGTCGAATCCGAGCGCATCACAGCCGAATGTCACCGTCAGGTGGACGATCTGGAACGCACCCGTTCCGCCCTTGAGCACTATCTGTCCCGTTTGCGCCGCCTCGTCGCCTCAGACCTCAGCCGGACTGTCCGAACCCGATAATTGGGCGGGCAACAATGTGCGTGCCTCGCCGACTTTCGCTCTCGCACACAACAGGGCTATCCTTCACTCCTGGAAGCCACTCCGGTGTGCACCGGAGGTCGGCTCAATGCTCGGTGTCGCACAACGCCCCAGTGCGGCGCCGTGGTTGGTGGGGGCCTGCGGACAGCGGGCCCCCACCCTTTTTTTGCGCTGACGAGCCCGCTACGCGCGGGCGAGGGCCTTCCCGTAGAGATCCCGTAGGGCCGCCGCCACCTGCTCGGGTTGTTCCACGGGGCTGAGATGGCCGGCTTGGGCCACCACATTCAGGGTTGCCCCTGGAATCGCGCCCGCCATCTGCCTCGCGACGGCCGGCGGGCTCAGCTGATCCTCGTCACCGACGATGACGGTCGCCGGGCACCGCAGTCCCCGCAGCGTGCCGCTCGAATCGGGCCTCGACGCCATCGCGGCCTCAGCCCAGGCGATGCCCGCGGCATCGCCTGACGCGATCCACTCTCGGACCTGCGCCACGAGTTCGGGCCGTGACGCTCCACTGCTCGGACCCACCAACGCCTCTGCCATGCCGATGACGGCGCCCACGGAGTTCTCGGCCAGGACGCGGCGAGCCACCTCGTGACGCGAAACCCGTGCGGCGTCATCGTCGGCAGCCGCCTTGGTGTCGATCAACGCGAGGCCGGCCACCGGGTCTGGGTGCGAGCGCGCCAACGCCATGGCGACGTAGCCGCCCATCGACACGCCCGCCACCACCCAGCGGGATGCTCCCCAGGCTGCAAGGGAATCGGCGAGCGCCTCCGCGGCCGCGGCGAGGGTGGGCTCGACCACGGGTGACATCCCCGCGCCGGGTAGGTCGACAAGGAGCAAGGGAAGATCGACCAAGGCGCCGGCAGCGGGCTCCCACATGCGGT
Organism: Bifidobacteriaceae bacterium; assembly: GCA_031266115.1. Lineage (GTDB taxonomy): Bacteria > Actinomycetota > Actinomycetes > Actinomycetales > WQXJ01 > JAIRRT01. Next base: position 1,197 of record JAISBQ010000146.1, on the reverse strand, counting down.
GATCGAGTGGGAAGGCGTGCAGGAGAACCAGCGGGGCCGTCTCGCTGGGGAGCGTCCGGGCGCCCGTGAGGGTCCCCCGCGGGGTGATCGCCAAGGCCGGGCCGGTGGTCGATGTCATGTGAACCTCGGGTGTCGATGAGTGGGCGCCCGGCGGGCCGGGCATAAGAAAAGGCCCGGCCGGTGAGGTGTCCGCCCTCGCCCCAAGAGGCGGCACCCAAGCCCGACCGGGCCACGTACATATGGTTCGACGAACCCCACATCCAGATTCTTCCCGATTCCCACGAGAATTACGGAAAGTTTTTTGGTGCGACCGTGGGCACATCCGTCAGCCGGCAGCCAACACCGGGAGATCCACGGTGAGATGGTCGCTCCTGCTAGTCCGCGGGTAGTGGGCCGCTGGAGCGTTCGGCCACCGGTGCCGCGCGGCCTCCTCAAGGCGGGAGTCCCAGGGCAAGGATGTCACGCCCCGCGAGCGCGCAGACGCGGCGGTGAGAAGGTGCCGGACGATCTGTACTACCGCGAGCGCATTGCCGATCGCTGTGCGTCCACCGTGGATCGCGAACCCGCGCATCTGGCACAGAGCGCTCAACCGCCGCGGCGCGCCCGGCCACATCGCCCGAGACTCCGCCATGGTGCTCAGGGTCACCGCCGACTCCAGTGGCACACCCCAGGCCGCCAGGTCAAATTCAGCCATGAGGAACCGGCGGTCAAGCGCGGGGTTGTGCGCGGTGAAGACCCGACCCCCCAGTAGCCCCGCGACGTGGCCTGCCACCTCACCGAACCTCGGTGCGCCTGCGACATCCGCGTCACACAGGCCGTGGATCGATCTGGGGCCCACGCCGCACCCGGGATTCACCAAGGTGTCCCACCACAATTCGACATCGCCCGCCGGATCGACATGGACAACGGCCAGTTCGACAATCCTGTCGCCGGCCTCGGGGAGGAACCCCGTCGTCTCGATCGCTGTCACGGCGAACCCAACCATCACGTACCCTCGCTCTTCCTCCGTGCGCATCCTCAGCCAGGGGCGTGCGGCCGTTTCCGCTCAGGGTACGCCACCTAGGACTAAAGACCCAAATCCCGGTTTCTAGTTGGAAGTGCAACGGGCTGTGGCCTGGAGTGATTCTAGTTGTTCTTGGAAGGCTTCGGCGGGGGTGGCCCAGGCGAGGACTTTCAGGGGCCGGTTGTTGATCTCTT